>JAPLKC010000090.1 GCA_026388255.1 Pseudomonadota bacterium
AACTCAATTGCATTTTCATTCTGCATGCTTCCCTGCCAGCGGCTGAATGGTGTTGAATAGTAGCCATTGTAGGGTATGTACGCCTTTGTAAAAGTTTTCATGTAACTACCTCCTGATTAATTGATTTGAACTGCGAGAGATTTGTAAAACATATGTTCCTCGAAGATTACACTGCCGATTACTCTACAAAACATGTACTTACTCCAGCAATAGAAACCATACCAGGGGGTAAGATAACAGTATTTTATGGCATGCAATCCTTATTTATTATACGTTCTTACTTGCCTTTAAAAACCGGTTTCCTTTTTTCTGCAAAAGCCTGAAAGCCTTCTCTCCCGTCTTCAGAGACATATGTGATAATGAAGCAATCATTCTCGTAAGTGATTGCTGATTGGATATCCATATTCATCCCTTTATCGATGGCATTTTTCAGAATACTCATTGCCACCCTCGGTTTTGAGGCAAGCTTTTTTGCCCAAGCCTTCGCCTCTTCCAAAACTGCTTCTTTTGCCACAACCTTATTTACCAAACCGATACGGTATGCTTCTTCACCGCTTACCGTATCACCCATAAAGAGGAGTTCTTTTGTCTTTGCCACTCCAACCAGCCTTGGCATTCTCTGTGTGCCGCCCGAACCCGGTATGATGCCGAGGTTTACCTCAGGACATCCTATACTTGCATCGCTTGCAGCAATCCTCAGATCGCAGGCAAGGGCAAGCTCGCATCCGCCTCCGAAGGCAAAACCAAAGAGTGCAGCGATTGTCGGTTTATGAATGTCGGCAACCTTATCCAAACATTTTCTGGAGACCCTCGCAAACACGAAATAATCCGGTATGGATTTTCCGGCTACTTCTTTAACATCCAAGCCTGCTGCGAAGGCTTTTTCACCACTGCCGGTAAGGATAATGGCTCCTATTGAGTCATCATTTTCAAGTTCGCAAAAGGCATTGTAAATATCTGTATATGCTTGAACATTCAAAGAGTTGACGGGCGGTCTGTTCAGCTTGACTATCGCAAACCCTTGTTCTTTCTCGATTAATAATGTCTCATATGCCATAGAGGTCTCCTTTAACTTTTTTTGTAATTATGCATTATGCCCTTTTTTCAACAGGGCAGCCTGTTTTGACCACATCCTTGCGATATGTGAGGTAATAAACATTTAGATTTTAAACTTACTCCCTCATCAATTTATTGTCAATAAATAATTCCAATGCAATTATATTGTTCCCAATTAAGCAACATTACTGTAAATTCCATATAGTCTATAGTTATTCAATAATTTGACTAACTATAGATTGATTAATATCATATTTTATTTGCCGGTTCAAGAAAAAACAAAATTAGGACGGCATCTCTTTTTATGTTACCTATAACTTTTTGTTCTTATCAATTGAAAGCATTAAGACAACTGCGCGTCAAGGAAAGGCCAAAAGCCTGAAAGGGGAATTTACTTGATTATTTGTGAAAAAATTATAGAATAATAGGTTCATGGATAAAAATGTATTAAAAGCAGTTGCCAAAGAATTTTATAAATATTTAGACGTTGAGAAGGGTGTGTCATATAATACAAAAAGGGCATACAAGGGTGATATAGAGGATTTCATAGAGTTTGTTGAAAAGAGCCCTAACGATATAGTGGATCATCATGCTATACGGGCGTACATTGTGAATATATATAAAGCGTTGAAAAAGTCTTCGCTGTCGAGAAAGGTTTCGTCTATAAAGGTGTTTTTTAAGTTTATGAAGAAAAAAGGTTTTATAGATGAAAACACAGCGCTGGTTATCAAGAGCCCGAAAGTTGAGAAACATCTGCCCAAATTTTATACTATAGACGAAATATTTCACTTTCTTGACTATCTTCCTAAAGAGGGGCTGTTAAACATACGAAACCGGGCAATCTTTGAGCTTATGTATTCGTCAGGCATGCGAGCACAGGAAGCCCTGAGCGTGAACGTGGATGATCTGCACCTTGAGGGGATGTGGGTAAAAGTGAGGGGCAAAGGAGGAAAAGAGAGGATTCTGCCTTTTGGTGAAAAAGCAAAGAATGTTCTTGATGAATATTTGAACTTAATAAAAGGGGTAGGGAGATATTCAGCAACCGGCCCTCTTTTTATAAATATCCGTGGGGGCAGGTTGTCTTACAGGGGATTATTGAAGATTATGAAGAAACACCAGATCAAGGCGCACCTTTTTAAAAACCTTGCACTTCACGGAATTCGCCACTCCTTTGCTACGCACATGCTTGACAGTGGTGCAGATCTTCGGAGTATCCAGGAATTGCTTGGTCATTCAAAGCTTTCCACAACACAAAAGTATACCCATGTTTCTTTGGACAAATTGATGGAGATATACGACAAATCACATCCGAGAAGGTAAAAAAATGGAAGCCACAACAATTTTGTGTATCAGACATAAAGGGGAAGTTGCTATTGGCGGGGACGGACAGGTTACAATGAACACGACCGTTGTGAAGCACACTGCGAAGAAAGTAAGAAAACTATACAAGGACAAATGCCTTTCAGGTTTTGCAGGTGCAACAGCTGATGCCTTTACACTTTTTGAGAGGTTTGAGAAAAAGCTTGAGCAGTACAATGGAAACATCACAAGAGCTTCAGTAGAGCTTGCGAAAGACTGGAGAATGGACAGAGCATTAAGACAATTACAGGCGCTTATGATAGTTGCCGATGCCGAACATACCCTGATACTTTCAGGAAACGGCGATGTTGTTGAGCCGGACGATGGTGTGGCAGCTATAGGCTCAGGCGGTCCCTATGCCCAGGCAGCGGCAAAGGCCCTTATAAAATATACCGATTTATCAGCTTCCGATATTGTGAAAGAGTCCATGCTTATTGCCTCGGAGATATGTATTTATACGAATGATAGAATTGTTATAGAGGAGCTGTAGATGGAGATATTGACCCCAAGGGAAATAATGGAAGAATTGAATCGGTATATCATAGGGCAGGAAAAAGCAAAAAAAGCTGTTTCCATAGCCCTCCGAAACAGGTGGAGAAGGCAGATGATCCCCAATGAACTCAGAGACGAGGTAGCTCCTAAAAACATTATCATGATAGGACCGACAGGTGTGGGGAAGACCGAAATTGCAAGACGACTTGCAAAACTGGCAAGCGCCCCTTTTTTGAAAATAGAGGCGACAAAGTTTACCGAAGTAGGGTATGTGGGAAGAGATGTGGAGTCTATGATTCGGGACTTAACCGAACTTTCTATAAATATGGTTAAAAAGGAAGAACAGGAACTGGTCAAAGAAAAGGCAGCAGGTATGGCTGAGGAGAGGATACTTGATATATTGCTGCCCACGGTAAAAAAGTCGCCCGATATACAGAACGGACAGGAACAGGAAGATGCATCGAGGGAAAAGATGAGGTCGCGCTTTCGTTCCGGTAAATTGAATGAAAAATTGGTTGAGATGGATGTGCCGGAGCGGGGGCTGCCTATGATTGAGATATTTTCTGCGTCGGGAATGGAAGAGATGGATATGCAGATACGGGATTTGTTCGGGAACATACTCCCGAAGAAGACGAAGAAAAGGAAGATAAGGGTAAAAGATGCATATGAGGTTCTTACACAGGAGGAATCAAAAAAACTTATTGATATGGATAAAGTTATAAAGGATGCAATTGAGAGGGTTGAACAGTCGGGTATTATATTCCTTGATGAGATTGATAAGATTGCAAGCCGTGACCACACACATGGTCCCGATGTGTCGCGGGAAGGTGTTCAAAGGGATATACTGCCTATTATTGAAGGCACTACGGTTACAACAAAGTATGGTATGGTCAAAACAGATCATATACTCTTCATTGCTGCTGGTGCGTTCCACATGTCGAAGCCTTCCGATCTTATTCCGGAGCTCCAGGGCAGGTTCCCTATCAGGGTTGGCCTTGACCCGCTTACAAAAGAGGATTTTTTCAGGATTATCACAGAACCGGACAATGCCCTTATCAAACAGTACCGTGCCCTTCTTGCAACAGAGGATATTGAACTTGAGTTTGAAAAAGAGGCTATCGAAGAGATTACGGACATAGCTCAGAAGATCAATGAGATGACGGAGAATATCGGGGCCCGGAGGCTTTATACGGTTATGGAGAAGCTGCTTGAAGATATATCCTATTCAGCGCCCGACATGAAGGAAAAGAAGATCGCTATTACAAAGCTATATGTTAGAGAGAAGCTTGGAGAATTCCTGGAAAAAGAAGACTTAAGCAGATATATACTGTAAAAAGGTTTTGAATTTTCAGTGATGAATGTTGAGTTGAAGAACAAACTGGATAAGGGGTAGCAAAAGATGTATAACACGATTCGTGAAACGGGGATCGCGGGACGAAAAACAGATAACGGACGACATTTTACCGTTTACGAACAATGATTTACGTAATACGATTAGCGGAGTTAATATGAGCGAGAAAATTAAAACGCTGCTGGAGGCATTGCCTTACATTAAAACCTTTTCAGGTTCGACGTTTGTTATTAAGTATGGCGGGGCGGCTATGGAAGAAGAGGATTTGAAAAAGGAATTTGCCCGGGATGTAGTTCTCCTTAAATATGTGGGGATCCATCCGGTCATTGTCCACGGGGGAGGCCCCGAGATAGGAAGATTACTGAAGGACTTAAAAATACCAACGAAGTTCGTGGATGGACTGCGCGTAACAGACGAAAAGACCCTTGAAGTCGTTGAGATGGTACTGTCAGGCCACATCAATAAGGAGATTGTGAAAAATATTAACGATATGGGAGGTAGGGCAATCGGCCTTTCCGGCAAGGACGGCAAACTTCTTGTGGCAAAAAAAGTTGAAGGGAAAGATATCGGTTTTGTCGGGGAGATTGTTGATGTAAATGTAGACATTATTAAAAGCATAAGCAGACACGGCTATATTCCCGTTATCGCGCCCATATCGTACGGGATTGACGGAAATTCTTACAACATTAATGCCGATACGGCTGCAGGCAGCATTGCAAAGGCATTGACTGCCGAAAAGCTCATATTGCTGACAGACGTAAAAGGTGTCCTAAACAAAGACGGAGAGTTACTTTCGACGCTAAGCAAAACAGAAACGGAAACTCTTATAAAGAACAAAACCGTTTCAGGAGGTATGATCCCCAAAGTTGATTGTTGTATCAACGCCCTGAAAGGCGGCGTGAAGGGGACGCATATTATTGACGGAAAGATCCCCCACGCAATTCTTCTCGAAGTCTTCACTGATTCAGGGATAGGTACTCAAATTACAGGAGGCATATAGCATGCAGGAAGAAGTAATTAACAAAGGCAGGCAGTACCTTGCCAATACCTATAACAGGTTTCCTATCGTTATAACAAAAGGTGAAGGTTGTTGGATATGGGATATGAATGGGAGAAGATATCTTGATTTTCTCTCAGGCATTGCGGTATGCAACCTGGGTCATGTGCATAAGGATGTATTGGAAGGACTTACCTTACAGGCAGGTAAGTTGTTTCACATATCGAACCTTTTTTTTATAGAGCCGCAGGTTAAGGCAGCAGAAATACTTGTTCAACACTCTTTTGGCGATAAAGTGTTTTTCTGCAACAGCGGCGCCGAGGCAAACGAGGCTGCAATAAAACTTGCAAGGAGGTACTCGTGGAAGAAATATGGAAAGGGAAGGCATGAGATTATTGCCATGGAAAATTCTTTTCACGGCAGGACATTGGGCGCCCTTTCGGCAACTGGGCAGACAAAGTTCCATGAAGGGTTTGAACCGCTCCTTGAGGGCTTTTCCTATATCACCTTTAATGATATAAATGTGGCTAAGAGAGCGATAAATGAAAAGACCTGTGCCATTATCGTTGAAGTTATTCAGGCTGAGGGTGGTGTTTACCTGGGCGGACAAAAGTATATAAAGGCCTTAAGTGAGATCACAAAAGAAAAGGATGTACTCCTAATTGTTGATGAAGTGCAGACAGGAATAGGCAGGACAGGAAAGTTTTTTGCCTATGAACATTACGACATAGAGCCCGATATAATGACTCTTGCAAAGGCTTTAGGAAATGGATTCCCGGTAGGTGCAATGGTTGCAAAAGATCCTGTTATGGAGGCTTTTGTGCCCGGGACACATGCGTCTACTTTCGGAGGAAATCCCCTTGCAGCATCTGCCGTTGTTGCAACGCTGAACACACTTGTATACGAAGGTGTTATAAAGAATTGTGAAAATGTGGGCAGGTATTTACATAAGGGGCTTTTATCTTTAAAAAAAGCATATCCCTTTATTACTGATGTACGAGGGATAGGGTTGATCTGGGGTATTGAACTCTCAATAAACGGAGATGAGGTATTGAAGGAATTCATGAAAGAAGGAGTCATGATAAACTGTACAAAGGGGAATATTTTGAGGCTGCTGCCGCCGTTGATTATCAGAAACGAAGAAGTGGATATTTTTCTGGAGATAGCAGACAGGATATTTGAAAAATGGTCGAAAAAAAACTAAAGTTGTGAGTGGTATGAACATGAGAATAAAACAGGAAAGTAAAGAGGTATTAAAAAGAGATTTTACAAAGCTGCTTGATATAAGCCGCGATGAGGCCCTGTACCTTATTGAGAGGACAGGTATGCTGAAGAAGCTGAAGAAAAATAGCATCGAACATAAACCGCTTAAAGATAAAGGCCTTGCCATGATATTTGAGAAGGTTTCTACCAGGACCAGGGTTTCATTTGAAGTCGGTATTCGTGAGCTTGGCGGTTATGCGATTGTTATGAATGCAAGTGAAACACAGTTGGGAAGGGGAGAGCCGGTAAAAGATACGGCAAGAGTCTTGAGCCGGTATATTGACGCCATAATGATAAGGACATACTCGCAAAAGATTGTCGAGGAGCTTTCGCAATGGGCCGATGTCCCGGTGATCAACGGTCTTTCCGATATGTATCACCCTTGTCAGATACTTTCCGATCTTTATACCATTATCGAATATAAAGGGAGTTTGAATGATACGAAAATTGTATATATCGGCGATGGAAACAACGTAGCCAATTCATGGATAGAAGCTTCCATCCTTTTCGGGTTGAACTTTTCTATAGCAACCCCGAAAGATTACCGGCCTGAAGAAAGCCTGCTTAGAAAGGCGAAAGAGAACAAAAGATTTGTATATACCGATGACCCCTGTGAAGTAGTTAAAGATGCGGATGTAATCAACACCGATGTATGGGTGAGTATGGGACAGGAGAAGGAGAAGAAGGAAAGAAAAAAGGCTTTTGCACTATATAAGATTGATAACGAACTTTTGAAGAGGGCAAGGGAAGACGTGATTGTCATGCATTGCCTGCCTGTATACAGGAATCAGGAGATTTCAGAGAGTGTATTTGAGAGGTTTCAGGGGACTATATTTACACAGGCAGAAAACAGACTGCATGTGCAGAAAGCACTATTGGAGTGGCTCATTCCCGGGCGCTGAAAAAATATTATTTTGAATTTTGAATTGTGGATTTTAAAGTAAAATCTTTTAAACCCTTAAATATTTTTAATGTGCTGTATTTCAAAATTCAAAATCTAAAATTCACAATTGAATTATTGGAGGGTAAAAAATGGATAATATAAAAAAAGTAGTATTGGCCTATTCGGGTGGTCTTGATACATCAGTGATAGTAAAATGGTTGATTGAGCAATATGGATGCGAGGTTGTTGCATATGCAGCAGATGTGGGCCAGGAAGAGGAATTGCAGGGACTGGAAGAAAAGGCGTTGAAGACCGGTGCTTCGAAGATTTATATAGAGGATTTAAGGGAAGAGTTTGCAAGGGACTTTATATTCTTTGCAATAAAGGCAAATGCTGTATATGAAGGTAATTACCTGATGGGTACTTCTATCGCAAGACCGCTTATTGCAAAGAGGCACATTGAGATTGCACGGATGGAAAATGCTGATGCTGTATCGCACGGTTCCACAGGCAAGGGAAATGATCAGGTGAGGTTTGAACTCACCTTCTATGCTCTTGAGCCGAATATCAAAATCATTGCTCCATGGAGAGAATGGAATTTTAAGTCAAGAGGAGACCTGATTGACTATGCACAGAAGCATGGCATTGATATACCTGTCAGTAAAGAGAAACCTTACAGCATGGACCGGAATCTTATGCATATCAGCTATGAAGGTGGTATTCTTGAGGATACATGGAATGAGCCTGATGAAAGTATGTTCCTTACTACGGTCTCTCCTGAGAGGGCGCCGGACAAACCGACTTATATAGAGATAATGTTTGAAAACGGTATACCGATAGGCGTGGATGGTCAGGTCATGACACCGTATAAGCTTATTGCCCATTTAAATAAGATTGGCGGAGCAAACGGGATCGGCAGAGTTGATATAGTGGAGAACAGGTTTGTCGGTATGAAATCAAGGGGTGTCTACGAGACGCCGGGATGCACAATTCTCCATGCTGCTCACAGGGGTATGGAAACTATTACTATGGACAGGGAAGTAATGCATATCAGAGACGGCCTGATACCAAAAATTGCTGAACTCATATATTATGGCTTCTGGTACTCCCCTGAAATGAATGCCATTAAGGCCTTTGTTGATGAAACACAGAAGGGGGTTGACGGTACGGTAAGACTAAGGCTCTACAAAGGCAACTGTAGCGTTGTGGGAAGGAAGTCGGAGAAGTCTCTCTATGCCCAGGATTTTGCCACATTTGATAAGGATTCTGTGTATGAGCAGCAGGACGCAGGAGGGTTTATCAAGCTCAATGCTTTGAGGCTGCGCATCAGGGCATTGATGAAGAAGTAATCAAGATAGTGAATAGTCGTTAGTGAATAGCGAATAGTAAAAACCACTAACGACTTCTGAGTAACTTAGCTCTATTTTAAAGTTACTCATTAACAAATCGCCCCGAAGGGGTGTGAAACGCTATTCGCTATTCACTAACGACTGATTTTGACAGGGGTTCATAATGGCAGACTATAAACCGCATACAATTGAAGAAAAGAGGCAGCAAATCTGGGAAGAGAGTAACCTATTTCACGTATACGAGGATCAGGATAAGGAAAAATATTATCTCCTTGAAATGTTCCCTTACCCGTCAGGGAAAATACATATGGGACATGTAAGGAATTATTCAATAGGAGATGTTATTGCCCGTTACAAGAGGATGAAGGGGTACAACGTGTTGCACCCTATGGGTTGGGATGCCTTCGGTATGCCTGCCGAAAATGCTGCCATTCAGCACAGTGTCCAACCGGCAGTATGGACACATGAAAATATAGCATATATGAGAAAACAGTTGAAAAGACTGGGATTCGGCTATGACTGGGCGAGAGAGATTGCAACCTGTGATGTTGAGTATTATAGATGGGAACAATGGATGTTCCTTAAGATGTATGAAAAAGGACTTGTTTATAGAAAAAGCTCGCCGGTGAACTATTGTGTGGAATGTCAGACTGTGTTAGCTAACGAGCAGGTGGAAGGAGGTCTGTGCTGGAGATGCGGGGAAGCGGTTATTCAGAAAGAACTTACTCAGTGGTTTTTTGCGATTACAAAATATGCCGACGAACTCATTGAATTTTGCGATAAACTTCCCGGCTGGCCGGAAAGAGTTCTCAGTATGCAGAAAAACTGGATAGGGAAGAGCTATGGTGTGGAAGTTGATTTTGAAATGGAAGACGGCACGCCTTTAAAGATTTTTACCACGAGACCTGATACACTTTACGGTGTGACCTTTATGGTCCTTGCTCCTGAGCATCCTCTTTCTTCAAAATTTGCCCAGGGAACCCCCTATGAAAAGGAAGCTCTTGCCTTCATAGAAAAAACAAAAACGCAGGACAGGAGCTTCAGAACAGAATCTGATGTTAAAAAAGAGGGTGTTTTTACCGGAAAATATGCCATAAACCCGTTGAATGGCAATAAGATACCTGTATATATAGGGAATTTTGTGTTAATGGAATATGGTACCGGCGCAATAATGTCGGTCCCTGCCCATGACCAGAGGGATTTTGAATTCGCCAAAACCTTTAACCTGCCCGTTATTGTTACAATAATGTCGCCGAGTGTATTACCCAACGGTGAAACAATGCATGAAGCCTATGAAGGCGACGGGGCGATGACAAACTCCGATATTTTTAATGGTATGAATAACAGAGAGGCCATCCCGAAAATCATAAGATATATTGAAGAGAAAAATATCGGCAAGGGGAAGATAAACTACCGCCTGAGAGATTGGGGTATTTCACGACAAAGGTATTGGGGCACACCGATACCTATTATTTATTGTGACCAATGCGGAACTGTACCTGTTCGTTGCGAAGACTTGCCTGTAACTCTTCCGCTCAATCTCGAGATAAAGGTAGTGGGAAAATCACCTCTCGCTGATTGTGCTGAATTCTATGAAACGGAATGCCCGATATGCGGAGGAAAGGCGAGAAGAGAGACGGACACTATGGACACCTTTGTTGAGTCTTCATGGTATTTTCTGAAATATGCATGCGCAGACTATAATGCAGGACCTCTAGATAGAAAAAGGGTGGATTACTGGATGCCTGTGGACCAGTATATCGGCGGCGTGGAACATGCAGTCCTTCATCTGCTCTATTCGAGATTTTTCAACAGAGTATTGAATGAACTCGGACTGGTAGGTGTCAGGGAGCCCTTTGAAAATCTCCTTACCCAGGGCATGGTTATAAAAGACGGGGCAAAGATGAGTAAATCAAAGGGAAACGTTGTTGACCCCGATTATTTAATTGAAAAGTATGGTGCTGATACGACGAGACTCTGCTGTCTCTTTGCCTCACCGCCTGAAAAAGACCTTGAGTGGAGCGATAAAGGGGTAGAGGGCTCCAGCAGATTCCTCCATAGAGTATGGAGGCTTGTTGTGGATAGGCTGGATGAATTGAAAGGCATAGAAGCTGTCTTTGAATTGAAAACAGGCGGTGTTGACGCTGCACAGCTCACTTTCAGGATTCATAAAACGATCAAAAAGGTGACAGAGGATATTGAGCGGTTTCATCTTAATACGGCAATTGCAAGTATTATGGAGCTTGTGAACGCAATGCACAGATTTGTCGAAAAAGGAAGAAACAATGAGGAACTAAGACTTGTAAAGGGCGCTGTTGAAACCTTACTAACATTGCTTTTACCTTTTGTACCTCATATTGCTGAAGAATTGTTGGAGATGTTAGGGAAAGATATACGTGTTACGGCAGATAATTGGCCTCAATACAAAAATGAATATACTATAGAAGATAAGGTTGTCATTGCCGTCCAGGTAAACGGGAAACTGAGGGATACCTGTGAGGTGGAAAGGGATATTGACGCCGATGCACTCAAAAGGGTTGTCCGTTCACTTGATAAGATAGCAAAGCAGATTGAGGGGAAGGAAATTAAAAAGATCATTGTTGTTCCAAATAAGCTTGTGAATGTGGTGTGTGAATAAATATAATAAAAAGTGGATGGTGGATAGTGATGAAAATTGAAAAATCTTTTCCATGTAGAGCATATTTAATTTTATTTATTGTGTTAATGCTTTCTTGTTGTGGATATCAGATGGTTAAGGAAAAGGGAATATTCGGAGGCGAAATATCGTCTATTTATATTCCGCTATTCAAGAATAAGACCTACGAGCCACATGCTTCCGGCTATGTTACCGATGCATTTGCAAAGGAGCTTGTTGCCACAGGCCTTTTCAAGTTGAATAAAGAAGGCTCTGACGGGTACATTCAAGGAAGTATAAATAAAATCAGGATAATCCCTTCTGCTATGAATGCTCAAGGTATTGTTGTTGAGAAGAGTGTTGATATGACGGTTGATCTCTCTCTCTTCAATAAAACCGGTGCTTTTATTAAGAAATGGACACTGTCGGAAACCGAGATATATAGTGTTAATGATGTAAGTAGCGAAGATTACAATAAAAGAGAAGCCTTGAGAAGGATGTCAGGAAGAATGGCAAGGAAATTCAGTTCAATTGCATTGATAGATTATTAATTATCCTTTTGGCTGAGAAAGGCTGTTAATCTTTTTCGTAAGTCTTGATACCTTTCTTGAAGCATTATTTTTATGTATAACGCCTTTTGATGTGGCTTTATTTATATAAGATATGGCAGATTTAAAAAGGTTGCCAAGATTTTCTACTGCTTTGTTTTCCATTGCAACCATAACTTTTTTAATATGTGTCTTCATTGTTGACTTAACATGAGAGTTCCTAAGCCTTTTTTCTTCAGACTGCCTGGCTCTTTTAATTGCTGATTTGTTCTTCTTCAAAATCTACCTCCATTTAATTTTTACAATTACTTGAAAACCAGCGCTCGGGTGTCCAAGCCGCCCCCTCCACCGCCAAAGCACGACCCACTATCGTGGGTACCCCGCCTCTCCTTCTATCTCATTGTGTGAGCTACTTGGAAAGTCTTCGTACAGCAAAGCATAGGAATCTTTTACCATTGATGCCTGCAGGAAGTCAAATGTAAAATAGGCTCACATTTGACAGTTTATGGATTATAGATCATAGTTAATATAATTTCAAAAAACCGTGAACCATCAACTGCGAACCACTAACTTAATTTTAACCGAGGTCGCAAAAAAAGTAAGTCCATTCTCAAAAAATTGCAGGCACTATAAATTTTAATAAATTTAGAGCGGCAGGCTCGTTAATTTAATAAACCTTATTTTTTTCCGGCACTTCTCTTTGATGCTTTCAGTGGGTTGATCTTTTGCTCTTCTACTTTCTGTCCCTTTTTTACATGCGATGACATAGGGCAGGAACCGTTTTGCCATTTTTGAGCCGGGTAAGGAAAGCTAATACAATATTTACCGGTTGCTAACTCCATCACTTTTGAACATCCCTCACAATTTTCAACGATTGCGTAGCATGTACCGCCATTATAGGAACATCCATTTTTTTTCATGAAAAGACACTCAAGACCTTGTTTTACTGTTTGGCATTGCATAACAGCATCACCTCCTTTTAATATTGAAAAAACGTGTAAATTAACTACATTTTAGCGCAATTGTCAATATCAAACTTGATTAACCAGCAATTCTCGGTAAGCTATTTTTCAAGGTGTGAACAATCTTTCCTGCCCCTGCTCCCCTACTTACAAGGTTTAAACATTGCGAAAAATAAAAGGGAATTTTATCAACGATGATTACTGTATGCACCCAGACCCCAAAAAGTCTGCGGAAGCCGATAGCTGACCGCTGAATTGATAGGAAATGCACAAAAAGTTATTGTGTGCCAAGACCTTCCAGCCATTCCTTTATAACAAGCAGTACTTCAGTGCTAACAACAAGATTTAAATGTTTTACTCCATCCAATAGTTTTACCTGCCCTTTTGTATATTTAGAAACAACCGGCTCAAATTGCCCGGCAGAAAAGGCTTCATCTTCTGTACCGACGATAACTAACAAGGGTTGTTTTATGGCGCTAAGGTCTTTCTTATAGTTACGAGGTGCATATGAAGTATTTAGTCTGTAAGAGTATGAAAGGGTTTCTGTCCCATCACGCACTTCTTTGGGCATGTTGAAGTCCATAACGTTCAGATAATTAAACAGGCGAATCCCAACATTATTGAGCATGATCAGCCCAATGATGCGCTTTGTATAAGGACGAGCCCACCCCCCGGAGTTGTGACGTACGGTAGGTGCATTGTATTGGAGATAGGGGGACAGAAGCAAATAGGCATGCCCGTATTTGCTGCCTGCAAAACGTACAGCCAGTCCTCCTACGGACGAGTGGCCACCCAAAATAAGCATTGCCTTCGGGTTATCCTTTGGGATCATGGCAATAAAGTCTAATAGATCATCTTCCAACTGGCCAATATAGTCTACGTCGCCACGTCTTTCAGGAGAATGCCCATGTCCCCGTAAATCCGGGGTATAAACCTGCGATAATCCTTCAGAGCTGATAAACCCGGCTAAAGGCAGGAAATACCGGCTATGCCAGCCTGAGCCATGTAACAGAATTGTCACCTCATTGGATTAAGCCGAATAATACCGGTAAGCTAATTGTTTGCCCTCTCTTGCAGTGAATGTTTTCAGTTGCGGCAGTTTTGTATAGTCAATGTAAAACTCTTTGAAAGCCATACTGCCTTTGTCAGGAGTTGACTTTTCAGCCTTTCCACTTAAAATCAGCATAAAGGCAATTCCAAAATATATCACTACGGACTTGAGTACAAAAATTGATATGTGTAAAAACCATTATTCATCATTTCTTATCAAATATTTGATTTATCCGACCTTACGTCCAGCAAGCTTCTCATGTTATCAGTTTAACAATGTCCTTATATGTCACGAACATAGTGAGAATAATAAACAATGTTATACCAATTAAATTGGCCATTTGATATATTTTTGGCGCCAGAGGTTTTTTTATAATGGATTCAACGAAGAGGAGGAACAACTGACCTCCATCCAGGGCCGGGAAGGGAAAAAGATTCATCACGCCAAGACTCATGCTTAATGCCCCAGTGAAAAATAAGAGAGACAGTGCCCCTTTGGTTGCAGCTTTACCTGCCATGGCGGCTATGCCTACAGGTCCTGATAATCCTTCCATTGTACCGTTTCCGGAAAGGATGTTCAGAATAAAGAGGATGGTTCCCGATAGTATTTCATAAACAGTTTTAGTGCTTAGTAAAAGGGCATCTAAAAAAGAAAGGTTTTTGCCCATTATAAAAACAGGAATAAAAATGATACATGCAAAGGCGATATTACATAATGACCCTGCCGAAAAAATTAGTGTCCGACTCAAAAACGAGGTGTCCATCAATTCCTTGGCTTCATCATCGCCATCCTTTGAAAAACTTACAAATCCACCGAGAGGAAGTAGGCGCAAGGTAAATTCTGTTTCTTTGTGACGGAAAAGCGTAATCAATCGTGGACTGAAAGGGAAGCCTACTGAAAACTCATAAACCTTGACCCCGGCTATCCTTGCAGCGATAAAATGACCGAATTCATGAATAAGCACGACTGATGAAAATACGACGGCGAATGCGATGATTGAAACTATCAATGGTTTAAACCCCCATAATTTTTTATACAACTATATATCAGAACAGGATTTTTTTACAATAGGATATTATCCCCTCTATATTGTAATTGAAAATCTCATATGTATCCGGACGAGATCAGTACACGATAGGTCAATCAAAAAAAATGCCTATCAGTCCCGGCATTCTGGTAAGATATGGCAAGGAGGACAAATTAAGAATGTTAGAACAAATTGGAGCATTTGAAAAGGTTCCTAAGCAGGATCTGCTGAACAGAATCGACGGTCTGAAAAGCCTTATGGCAGAAGCCAAGATGGGTTTTGCCCTGATTTGGGAGAATGTGGATAGATTCTATTTTACAGGTACCATGCAAAAGGGCATTCTTGTCGTACCTGTAGACCGGGAGCCCTTGTTTTTCATTGAGCAAAGTGCGGAAAGGGCAAAGATGGAAACATCCCTTGACTTTATGCATGTAAAGAATGATAAGGAAATCTGGGAGATACTTGGTAATAAGGGGTTTTTAAAGGGTACGGCAGGTTTGGAACTGGATGTGCTGCCGGTAGCTACTTTTGAAAGAATGAAGAGGGGAATTGGTTTTGGTCGTCATGCAGATGTGATGCCTCTTATCAGGGAACTGAGAATTGTAAAGAGCCCATTTGAGATTGAGCAGATAAAGATGTCCGGTAGGATGCTGTCCTATGTTTTCAAGTCGGCAAAAGATGTTGTCCGTGAAGGGGTTACTGAACTTGATATCGATGCTATGCTGGTTGCTGAAGGTAGGAAGCTCGGACATCAGGGATTCCTCCGGATGCGCGGGGTCAACCAGGAGATGATGACGCTTACAGCACAATCAGGATTTACCGGCGCAGTTGCTACATATGCAGATGTGCCCATTGCAGGAGCAGGGGTGACACCAGCTGTGCCGCAGGGCTCGTCATTTAAAAAGGTGGAGAGGGGAATCCCTGTCACAATCGATTATGGCGGAGGGTATAACGGTTACATTACTGATGAAACAAGGACTTTTGTAGTAGGGAAACTTAAGGAACTTTTTAAGAAGCCTTACGAGACTACCCGGGCAATAATAGAAGATACGGAAGCCTGGGGCAGGGAAGGGGTTGAATGCACCGAGATATTTTCACGGGCATATCGCCTGGTAAAAAAAGCACACTTGCAGGATTATTTTATGGGGCATGGAGAAGGACAGGTTTCCTTTATCGGCCACGGCTTAGGTCTTGAAATCAATGAATTGCCTGTTATTACAGCAAGACATAGCCGTGTACTTAAAGAGGGGATGGTGTTTGCCTTTGAGCCAAAATTTATCATTCCAGGTGAGGGGGCAATAGGGGTAGAAGTTGATTTTATTGTCAGGCAGCATTGTTTTGAGCGGGTAACGGGAGATTCAATAGATATTGTTTACGTGTAGGGTGAAAACACGTATGCAACTCAAGCGAAACCGTCAAGCTTAACGTTAAATTTTTAATTAACAATTGTTATTTATAAAAAAAGTCTTTTAGCCAATGCAAAAAAAAATTGCAAAAAGGGGGGCTTTTATGATATTAACCTAAGTGAAATAATTCTCTTGAATTATAAGAGGTAAAAAATGATTGATTTTAATTATACGATACTTATTCAGTTTGCAAATTTGTTGATTTTGATGATACTTCTGAATTTTTTGCTCTTCAAGCCCGTTATCAAGGCAATTAGCAGGAGAGAAGAGACAATCGGCTCACGCTTTGATAAGGCAAGTTCAATGAAGGAAATGGTCAACACACTGAAAAAGTCATATGAGGACAGCGTAAAGGAAAGGAAAAAACCGATTATTGAAGAGAAAGACACGGTCATTATCAAAGCGCATGCTGCTGCAACGCAGATTATCGAGAAAGCAAGGACGGATCTGACAGACGAGATTTCTAAGATACGGATCGATATGGAGAGCGAGAGCAAAAAGGTGCGTCAGGCACTAATAATGGATGTGGAAAAACTGTCCGATGAAGTCGTGCAAAAGATATTAATAAGGAGTTTCTCATGACCGGTGGTTCTGAATCATGGCTGTCCTGGGTTTTTAAATTTGTGAATTTTGCAATACTTGTAGGGGTCCTGATAAAATTTGCCGGTAAACCTTTTAAGGATTATTTTATAAACAGACATAATACAGTTAAAGATAAACTTGAAGAAGCAGAGAGGGTACTCAGGGAAGCCCAGGAAATGAAGGCAACTTATGAAAACAGGCTTGAATGTCTCAATGAGGAGATAGGGGAATTCAAGAAGGCAGTGCTTGAAGATGCTGAAAAAGAGAAAAAGAGAATACAGGATGAAGCCACGGCTTTTGCCTCCAAACTCAGGGAACAGGCAACACTTACATACACACAGGAAGCAAAGGAAGTAAGTGACAGGATCAAGGAAGAAATAGTAAGACTTACGATGGAGCAGGCAGAAAAGCTTGTCAAGGAAAGACTTACAAAGGAAGACCATAACAGAATGGTGGAAGAGTTTATCGAAAAAATGGGGAGCCTAAATTGATAAGTCAATCAATTGCAAAAAGATATGCAAAAGGTTTATTTGCCGTTGGGGAAAAAAACGGCAAATACAGAGAATACCTGACAGCCATGGAGACCATACTTGAAGTTTTTAATAAGGAGCAGCAACTGGGAAAAACCCTGATGCTCCCGATTCTTGAAATGGAAAAGAGAAAAGGGCTTCTTGGAGACATCATGAAAGCCTGTGATGCGCCGCTTCCATTGGCAAATATGTTCAGTATGCTCCTTGAAAAGAACAGGATGGGGTATATTCACCTGATAAAAAACGTTTATAGTGAACTTGTGGATGAAAAGGAAGGGCGGATAAGAGGAACCCTTTATACGGCATACCCTCTTATTGACACAATGAAAAGCCGAATTGAAGCCGAATTGAAAAGGAAATTGCAAAAAGACGTGGTTCTTCAGATTATTGAAGACAGAACGCTAATAGGTGGGGTTAAGGTTAATGTAAAGGGAACTATCATAGACGGTAGCGTAAAACAACAGCTTGAAACGTTAAAGGAAAATATTTTGAAGGAGTAGGATATATGGAGATCAGGGCAGACGAGATAAGCAGGATTATAGAGCAGAAGATAATGGGTTTTGAAAGGGAATTAAATCTACAGGAGACGGGTGTAATCATTTCTGTCGGTGATGGTATTGCGAGGATTTATGGACTTCAGAACGCCATGGCAGGAGAGCTTCTTGAATTCCCGCAAGGCATAGCCGGTATGGTCTTGAATCTCGAAGAAGACAATATCGGCGCCGTTATTTTCGGCGAGGATTATAAAATTAAAGAAGGGGATCTGGCAAAAAGGACAGGCAGGATTGCCCAGGTTCCGGTTGGCGAATCCCTTATAGGCAGAGTTGTTGATGGCCTCGGAAACCCGATTGATGGAAAAGGCCCTATCAAAGCAAAGGAGTTTAGAAATGTCGAGCAGATAGCTCCTGGGGTTGTAGTCAGGCAACCTGTCAAGGAGCCCATTCAGACAGGTATTAAGGCTATTGATGCAATGATACCGATTGGAAAGGGACAAAGAGAACTGATCATCGGCGACAGGGGGACAGGGAAAACTGTCGTTGCTATAGATACGATAATAAACCAGAAAGGAAATGACGTCTTTTGCATATATGTGGCCATAGGACAGAAGAGGTCCTCTGTTGCAAGGACGGTAGACCTCCTAACCAGTTATGGCGCAATGGAATATACAACGGTTATGGCTGCAACTGCAAGCGATCCGGCACCACTTCAGTATCTGGCGCCTTTTGCAGGCACTTCAATGGGCGAATATTTCAGAGATACAGGAAGACATGCACTTATCGTATATGATGATCTTTCAAAGCATGCTGTTGCATACAGGCAGATATCGCTTCTGCTGCGTCGTCCGCCGGCAAGGGAGGCATATCCGGGCGATATTTTTTATCTTCATTCAAGGCTGCTGGAGCGGGCGTCCAAGTGGGATGATGCACATGGGGGTGGTTCTTTGACAGCGCTTCCAATCATTGAAACCCAGGCAGGCGATGTCTCTGCATATATACCTACAAATGTTATCTCCATTACGGATGGCCAGATATACCTTGAACCTGAACTTTTTTACGCAGGCGTCAGACCTGCCATAAATATTGGAATCTCGGTATCGAGGGTTGGCGGCAATGCCCAGATAAAAGCGATGAAACAGGTTGCGGGACGATTAAGGCTTGAACTTGCCCAGTACAGGGAGATGGCTGCCTTTGCCAAATTCGGGAGTGACCTTGATAAGGCTACTCAGGCCCTTCTTGCAAGAGGATCACGTCTGACAGAACTTTTAAAACAGGGGCAGTACGTACCGGTTCCTGTTGAGAAACAGATTATATTGATGTATGCCGGCGCGAACGGGTATATTGATGGATATCCTGAGAGCGAGCTAAAAAGATATGAACAGGAACTGTTCCGGTTTGTGGAAGAAAAACATCCGGATCTAATTACGGAAATCAGGGAGAAGAAACAGATTGACACATCTGTTGAGGATAAGCTTAACAGCGTACTTGATCAGTTCAGAGATAAATTTACCTATTAAGGACGTTTGATGGCAACGCTAAGGGATATAAAAAGGAAGATTGGCAGTATAAACAGTACCCGGACGATTACGAGAACTATGAAGATGGTTTCTGCCTCGAAATTGAGAAGGGCACAGGAAGACCTGGAGAAAATACGGGCATATGCCTTAAAAATGGAAGAGTTGACTGCAAGGGTTATAACAAGGGTCCCGAAAGAGATCCATCCGCTCCTTGCCGAAAGGGAAGAGATAAAGAAGGTACTTGTTGTTTCTATGGCGTCAGACAAAGGTTTGTGCGGCGGTTTTAATATGAATATCGGTTTGCAGGCAGAAACGTTTGTAATACAAAACAGGGATAAATATGAGCGTATAGGCATATATGTCTTTGGAAAAAAAGTTAAAGACTACCTCCAGAGAAGAAAGGCCGACATTGTAAAAGACTGGACTGATATTCGAAAAATTAACCAGGACTTTGCGCATACCATGGCCGATGATCTGATAAAGCTATATATGGAAGGTGAATTCGATAAGGTATATCTTGGACATAATCACTTCCACTCTGCGGCACAGCAGATCCCTGTATTTGAAGAGTTTCTTCCTTTAAAGACTTCCGGTAAACCGGAAGGTATCGATTATCTGTATGAACCGGAAAGGGACAAAATCATCGAAGCCCTCATCCCGAAATATATCAGTACAAAGATTTACTTTGCCCTTCTGGATTCCCAGACATCGGAACATGCTGCAAGAATGGCTGCCATGGAAAATGCTACAAGCAACTGTGGCGAGATGATAAATTATCTTACCCTTGTATATAATAAACGAAGACAGGAAAGCATAACCAATGAGATGATGGACATTGTTGGCGGTGCCGAAGCTTTGAGAGGAACATAAAAGGAGGAATTATAGATGAACTTGGAAGTTAAAGGAAATATTGTACAGGTCATAGGAACGGTAGTGGATATAAAGTTTCCCTCTGATAACCTTCCTCCGATATATGGAGCAATATACATAACAAATCCGTCGATAAACGATACTCGCGAGAACCTTGTCCTTGAGGTTGCCCAGCACATTGGAGACAGCAATGTACGCTGTATTGCCATGAATACGACAGATGGATTGATGAGAGGGCAAGAAGCTGTATATAAGGGCGCACAAATAAGCATCCCTGTGGGCAATGAGATACTCGGTAGGGTGTTGAATGTCATTGGGGAACCGGTGGATGGAGGCGGGGCCGTTTCGGCAAAAATGAAATATCCTATACACAGGCCTGCGCCGACACTTATCATGCAGAATACGAAGGTCGAGTTGCTGGAAACGGGCGTCAAGGTCATTGATCTCCTTGAACCGTATTCAAAGGGCGGGAAGGTGGGGCTCTTTGGCGGCGCCGGTGTGGGTAAAACAGTTATTATCATGGAGATGATACATAATATTGCCACGCATCATGGCGGCATATCCGTCTTTGGTGGTGTGGGGGAACGGACAAGAGAAGGCAACGACCTCTGGCTTGAGATGAAACAGTCAGGCGTTATTGATAAATGTGCACTTGTTTACGGGCAGATGACAGAGGTGCCAGGCGCCCGTGCAAGGATAGGGCTTACAGCGCTGACCGCAGCAGAATATTTCAGGGATGAGGAGGGACAGGACGTACTGCTCTTTATTGATAACATATTCAGATTTACTCAGGCAAATTCAGAAGTATCGGCGTTACTTGGCAGAATGCCCTCCGCAGTCGGTTACCAGCCGACGCTTGCAACAGATCTCGGTGAACTTGAAGAGAGGATTACATCAACACTGAAGGGCTCAATTACCTCTGTTCAGGCTATCTACGTACCTGCAGATGACTTAACCGACCCGGCTCCGGCAACAACATTTGCACACCTTGATGCGACTACAGTGCTTTCAAGGCAGATTTCAGAGCTCGGTATATACCCTGCCGTTGACCCCCTTGATTCAACAAGCAGGATCCTTGACCCGAAGGTTGTCGGTGATGAACATTACTCCGTAGCGCGTGAGGTTCAGAGAATACTTCAGAAGTACAAAGAATTGCAGGATATTATTGCTATCCTTGGTATGGATGAGCTTTCAGAAAACGATAAGCTTGTTGTTGCACGTGCCAGAAAGATTCAGAGATTTCTGTCCCAACCTTTCTTTGTTGCAGAGGCATTTACCGGTCAGCAGGGCAGGTACGTTGCATTAAAGGATACAATCAAAGGCTTTAAAGAAATTGCAGAAGGAAAATATGACGAGCTTCCGGAACAGGCGTTCTATATGGTTGGTACAATAGAAGAGGCAGTTGAAAAAGCTAAACAATTTATGGGGGATTAATTGTGAGTATGCTTAATATTGAAATCGTAACCCCTGAGAAACTGCTTGTGCGCGAAGAAGTCGACATGGTGGAAGCAACTGGGGAACTTGGCGAGTTCGGCATTCTCCCCGGCCATATAAAATTTCTGACAACTATTGGTATCGGTGAAATCCGTTATATGAAAGCCGGCAAAACAAGACATATTGCAACGAGCGGAGGTTTCGGGGAAGTTATTGAAGATAAGGTTACTTTTCTCGTTGATACCGCAGAATTTGCAGAAGAAATAGATCTTGAGCGCGCAAAAAATGCAAAGGATCGTGCAGAGTCTGTCCTTAAAGATATATCTATAGATACAGCCGATGATTTTAAGGTACATGAAATGGCATTACAACGGGCAATATCAAGGATATCGGCAGCTTCAAAGAGAATTTAATGATCTTTTCCGTAGAAGATAAGCTTTTCAGTATTTTTCCGGAGTTGAAAATCGGTGTTCTTGTCTGTGAAATAGAAAATAAGCGGTACGGTGAAGACAGATTCGAAGCGATACTTGAGGACATAAGAACCAATTTTCCTTACAAAAATCCACAGGAACATCTTCATGTAAAAGTATGGAGGGATGCATTTAATAAACTTGGCATTTCCGCATCGAAATATTACAGCTCTATTGAATCACTTTTGAGAAGGATTTTAAAAGGCGGTCCCTTTCCGAGAATAAGCCCAGTTGTTGACCTGTATAATGAAATCTCTTTGAAATATCTTGTCCCTATGGGAGGTCATGCCATTGTGCCGATAGAAGGCGATATTTCTCTTTGTTTTGCAGAAGGGAATGAGACCTTTATACCCATGGAGGGCGGTGAGCCCGAGATTGTGGGCAAAGGTGAAGTTGTTTATAAGGATGAGAAAGAGGTACTTACCAGAAGATGGGTGTGGAGACAATGTAACAAAGATAAAGTAACCGTTGATACAACATCTGTATTTATTCCCATAGATGTTATGGAAGGACTTTCCGAGGGACTATGCGGGAAGATCATGGATGATATGGAACATGGTCTATTGCAGAACGGCTACGGCAGGGTTGTGCACAAAGACATAATTACCAGAAACAGGCTTTACACGCAATTCAGCATTTAATATGCAATGACAAAATCTTCTTAACGACTGAAAGTTATGTGCCAAAATGTTTTTGATATGTATTCTCAAGCACTTCTTCCAGTTCCCTACGAAAATCTTCATATTTTTTGAGAAATGCTTTACCGGAGGGAGTAATATGTGAACCGCCTCCTGACAAGCCGCCTACTTTTCGTTCAAGAAAGTCAAAACCGAGCTTTTCTTCAACAGAATTGATAATAAGCCATGCTTTTCGATAAGAGATCTTGAGATCAATGGCAGCCTGGTGTAGCGAACCGGCCTTTTCTATTTGTTTTAGAACTCTATATGGACCTTCTCCGAAGGCTTTTCCATCAGTATCCAGCCAGACTTTATAGGCAATTTTCATGTATGCTCCTTAGACTACCTGACACCGATGTAATAAAAAAATTCTGTACATCCTATGTTCTAATAATTCCTTGTCCAACTCGCACATATTATGAAGAAAAATATTATTAACGGTTGTAACCATGTGTTACAGATTTATTAATTGCATTATATTCTGCTTCGTTAAGATAGCCGTCACCGTTTCTGTCGTATTTTTTAAAATCTTCAACGGTTAAATTTGGTACAACAGCGCTTAGCTCGACAGGGGTGATCCTGCCATCATTGTTGTTATCCACATCCCTGAAATGCCTGCTATTTGTTCTTTCTTTGATCCTAACAGGGTGTTCTTTATTGGTTTTAGTTGATGCATGTTTTTGCTTTGTGGATTCGGATATCGGTTTTGCTATTTCTTGTTGAAAAACGCTATATATACCGATAGCCTTTGTTATTCTTGCGCCGTCGCCTGTGTAGGATATTGCTATTTTATCGCCGACCCTTATTTGTTCAAGGTTCTTATAGCCCTTAAAAACCGGATTGAGCACATCAAAGGTTACAACTATCCCCTTGTTTCTAACGGTAATGGTTTTGCTAACCATATTTACATGAGAAACAGTACCAACGAAATCCCCCTTTGATCTTACCCTGATTATTACTTTTGATGGCTTGGAGTTTTTATCTGTGGTCGGTTTTTCCTGTGCAATTCCTGGGGTTATCATTGTACAAACAAAAAGAATAATAAAAACTATAAATATGATTTGCCTCATACCGCTCTTTTGTTCTGTTGTATTCAATATCTCTCCATATTATATCTTTTTTTACTCGACATGGCCGAGTTCCTTTGATATGAGCCTCGATGCTTTCATTAACTCTTGTATGATGTCTTCGATGGCGCCTTTTTTTATCTGGAACGCCGGTTGAGTAGCTCCGAGTGCAGCAACAACATTTCCGTAGTAATCCCTGATTGGCACTCCGATACCAAGAAGCCCCTCTACAACTTCGTCCTTTTCTACATAATATCCGAGTTTCCTTGCTTCATTCAGCTTATGCATAATTTCATCCGTATCCGTTACAGTATATTCTGTTATTTTAGTTGGCGGATATTGCTGCAGAAGCCGTTTTATTTCCTCCTCATCCATATGGGCAAGCAGTGTCATACCCAACATTCCGTAATAGGGAGGTCTTTTAAGGCCTGTACGTGCGCTGATCCGTATTATACTATTTGACTCGTTTTTATCGATATACAAAAGTTGGTCGTTCTTTATAACACCGAGGAGAATGATAGCCTTAAGGTTCTGTGAGAGAGAATCCATATAAGGGGCTGCAGCTTTCCTTATGGACAGGGACTCATACACAATACCGCCCAATTCAAGGAATCTTAAACCCAGACTGTACTTTTCGTTTGCAAGATCATATTTAAAAAAACCGGCGTTCTCAAAGGTCTTCAGGATTCTGAATACTGTTGTTTTAGGAAAACCCGTCCTTTTTTTTATCTCGGTAAGTGTGAATGAATTTTCTTTATCAGTATAAAGGTTTAGTATTGTTACGATTTTTTCTAGTACCTTTATGCTATACTGTTCTTTCATGGTATCATTTTTCATTTACTATAAAATAGTGTGCTGTATTATTGATTGACAAAACATATATTGCTTATCCTCATGCAAAAGAAATTATGTGGATAGTTCAACCGCATCTAAATTGTGCACCCCCGAATTGACAGATATATGCATAGTGTGAAAGCCTGGTTTATTTATTAGCACAAACGGGTATACATGTAAATATCATTAATATGTGTTACTATATTATTATCTTTTGTTTTAACGGATATATAAGATTCACAGCAAGCACCATGACTTGCGGCGGCATTTACTAAGGAAAAGGAGAGAGCAGGTTTCTCTATAGCAAGCCTCGGATTTATTGAAAACGATGCAGGCGTTCTTGTAATAATTTTCTTGCAAAAAACATAAAATAAAAAACTTTACATTTGTATGTATTTTATGATACTTAGGAAAAATATTTTTAAAATGGACGAAGAAGATTTTAATAGATTATCAATGAACAAGATCAAGCTTTTTTTGAGAAAAAGTTTTACCTCCATCACTATTATGGTAGTGCCACACTCAAAAATCAGGCCTTTAAGAATCAAGGTGCCTGCAATCGCTTTGTTTTCGTGCCTTCTGCTTAGCATCATCGGTGCTGTTTATGTAGTATCCATAGGGGTTAATACCATAGAGTATTATGGGATGAGGAGAAAGCTTAATTATATTTCCTCGCAATTCAGTGAACTGAAAATCGTGATGTTTTCTCTCAAAAAGGCTGAGGCCGAGTTTTCAAAGCTTCTTTCTCTTAAATCCAAAAAAACCATTCTTGAAGAAGCGGACTTTGCAAATACCGGCGCCCTTAACATTGAGTTATTAAAAAAACAGGTTGATGAGACAATCCAATCTGTCTCAGAAATCAGAATATATATTGAGGAACAGAAAAATCTTTATCATGCAACTCCAACAGGATGGCCATTGAAGGGTACGATAAATTCAGGGTTTGGCCTTCGGGAACATCCTATTTACGGAAGAGATGCATCTCATTCAGGGATAGATATCGGTGCGTCCATCGGTACTCCGGTAAAAGCTACAGCAGACGGTATGGTAAGTTTTTCAAGCTGGCACAACGACAGCGGATATATAGTAGTGCTCGAACACGGACATGGCTTTACAACCGTTTATGCACACAACAAAGAAAATCGTGTTAAGGTCGGTCAAAAGGTAAAACGGGGAGAAGTGGTTGGAGTTTCCGGCTCCACTGGCGCCACAACAGGTCCACACCTCCATTATGAGGTCTGGAAAAACAGAAGACCTATTAATCCAGCTTCGTTTTTAAAGGACATATCATGATATTCAGAAAAAAAGAATCGTCGCTTGAAGTGATTATAGGAGCTGAATCCAGCATTAAAGGCGATCTTACCAGCAAAGGTATTGTCAGAATGGATGGGACAATCGAAGGAAGCATAAATGCGGACTGGTTGATAGTAGGCGAAACCGGTGCGATAAAGGGCGATGTCACTTTAAGAGGTATTGTGACAAATGGAAAAATAGAAGGAAACATAAAATCAAAAGAAACTGTAGAAATAAAATCCAAAGGCATTGTAGAAGGGGATATTGATGCAGACTGGATAATGATAGGTGAGTCCGCGATGGTCAAAGGCGATGTTACTTTGAGAGCTATAATCATAAACGGAAATATAGAAGGAAACATACAATCAAAAGAAATAGTAAAGATAAAATCCAAAGGCATTGTAGAAGGGGATATTTATACACTAAAACTCGCAATATCTGAAGGCGCTATTTTTGACGGCCGTTCTTGTATGCAAAATATCACAGACTCAGACAATAAGGATGTTTTGCCCTTTGAACGAAAGGCGAAGAAGTCTCTATAGATTAAAGGTTGTCTCATATATTAAAGTGTGTTTTATGAAAAATACCAATAGATTCAGTTCCTACAAAAATGGATATATCGGATATATGCGGCTTGAGTTACAGACTTGTTTATCAAAACATTCGGGATTCTTGTTTTTATTTGGCTTCTTTTATTGAAAAGACATAAATTATGGATAACACGATGATAGGTCTTTATTTCGCAACCTTCTATTTTGCAATACAAAATGTGCAACCCAATACTTTTGTGAATTTTTATGATAAGGTTAAGTTTAATAGCGATCAGGCTATATAGATTTTTTTGACACTGGTTTAGACCACAACAAACGGTTAAAAAGGAGGAAAAAATGATAAACATTGCTCCTGGGGGCTCAGGTGACGGCGAAGAAAAGGTCACAACGGTAATTGCTGATGATTTAGAAATTCAGGGTACCATGAAATTCAAAAATTCTCTCATGATTAAAGGCATTCTCGAAGGAGAGATTATATCTGAGGGTTTGTTGATTGTTGGACCTACTGCAAAAGTTGCAGCCAAGATTACTACAAAGGACCTTATATCTCACGGTGAAATTCAAGGGGATGTTACTGCCAGCGATCGAGTTATGCTGAAAAGCACTTCATCCCATAATGGCAATATTACGACGCCATATATTGTGATAGAGAGCGGTTCTATCTTTAACGGATCCTGTATTATGAAGAGGGAAGAACCTGTTCAAATAGCGGATGTTGTTTTTACTGAGGCTATGGTTGAAAAAGAAACAGTATCCGAAGAAGAAATAACGGAAGAAACAGAAATGCAGATAACAGAGGAACAGATAACAGAGGAACAGATAACAGAGGAACAGATAACAGAGGAACAGATAACAGAGGAACAGATAACAGAGGAACAGATAACAGAGACTGTCTGGTCCACTACAGAGGAACAGATAACAGAGGAACAGATAACAGAGGAACAGATAACAGAGGAACAGATAACAGAGGAACAGATAACAGAGACTGTCTGGTCCACTGAGGACGAATATTCTGTGCCGAAACCACCCAAGGCGGAACTATTTTGAATTTTGTAGTTCTTAAAACTTTTGTTATGTTTTTAAAAAAAACTAAGATAGATTTTAATAATTTATCAAATCTAAGGAGGCAAATATGACCAACACAACTTCCAGCGTTTCTGACGTAGTTGAAAAAGATGTTACCACGATACTTGCTGATGATTTAGAAGTTCAGGGTACAATAAAATTCAAAAGTTCTCTCATGATAAAAGGTGTTCTCGAAGGAGAGATCATATCGGAAGGGCTATTGATTGTTGGGTCTACTGCAAAAGTTAAAGCAACGATTACTACAAAAAACCTCATATCCTACGGTGAGATTCATGGGGATGTTACTGCGAGCGAGCAGGTTATACTGAAAAGCACTGCAGTTCATAACGGTAATGTCACAACACGAAATATTGTGATTGAGAATGGTTCGGTTTTTAACGGTTCCTGTATGATGAAGGCCAGAGATATTAATCCTGTTTAACGGGACTTTGCTTGGTTAGACACTTGTATGAGATACCATGGGAACATCAGCATAATATACAAAGGATTTCAGGGTTTTTAGAGAATGAAAAAGCATTTTCAGAATCCAATATGTTTTGTTTGGTATTGAGTAAATCAGGCAATGCTGAGATAATAATGAAGATGTGGATCACAACAATGACGTAAACTTGTTTCATAAATTTTAAAAAAAGGAGACTAAAAAATGACAAACTCAGTTTCTAATACCTCTGATGTCGGCGA
The DNA here is from genome assembly GCA_026388255.1 of Pseudomonadota bacterium. Taxonomy (NCBI): domain Bacteria; kingdom Pseudomonadati; phylum Pseudomonadota; species Pseudomonadota bacterium. The sequence continues at coordinate 28,469 of JAPLKC010000090.1, forward strand.
AGAAGGTGTTACCACGATACTTGCTGATGATTTAGAAATTCAGGGTACAATAAAATTCAAAAGTTCTCTCATGATAAAGGGTGTTCTCGAAGGAGAGATTGTATCGGAGGGGCTATTGATTGTTGGATCTACTGCAAAAGTTAAAGCTACGATTACTACAAAAAACCTCATATCCCATGGTGAGATTCAGGGAGATGTTACTGCCAGCGAGCAGGCTATACTGAAAAGCACTGCAGTTCATAACGGCAACATTACAACACCAAATGTTGTAATTGAGAGCGGTTCGGTCTTTAACGGCTCTTGTATCATGAAGAGAGAGCCTGTAGGCGCTTAGAGGTAATAAGAAAGAATAATACAGTGCATCAAGACCATATTTTGCTTTGTTTACAAAAAGGTGTTTATATTGCAATTTTGTATAATGAAGTGAAGGGATGTAAATCGTTATTTACGTCTGAATTGTTTTTTCAGTTGATTCATGGGGTGTTGAGATTTGATATTGATACGCCCGGCCTTTTAGGATCTTTTGTCACATTTTCAGGATTAATAGAAAATTAAACAGAAAAGGATTCATACAATCTTTATGGTGCGAAGTTGGACAACTGGTAAGGTACATCCTTATTATCCAGCAGTTCCTTTTTTCCGAAATAGACAAAATTATCAGCAATTTCCCTCAGCGCTGTTACAACCTCTCTATTACTTGATTTCACAAGGGGTTTTGAGCCTTTGGCCAGTTGTTTTGCCCTTTTAGCGGCCAAGTGTACAAGCTCGAAGCGGTTTTCAACTTTTTCCATGCAGTCTTCAACAGTTATCCTTGCCATTTTTCTTCCCCTTTACGCTTTTAATGATGTGTCTAAACGCTGCGTATGCTTTCTCAAGATTGTCATTGATAATAGTATACTCGAAAAGGTATTTTTTATCAATCTCTTCCTCTACCCTTTTCATGCGTATATCAATCTCTTGTTCTTTTCTGAAGGAGAGCCTCCTTATCAATTCATCTTTTGAAGGGGGTTCAACGAACACAAGGCAGGCATCCGGGTATTGTTTTTTTATGTTTAATGCACCTTTTACGTCAATATCGAGGAAAATATCCTTTCCTGTTTCCAGTATATCCAGAACCTCTTTTTTTGGCGTGCCATAAAAATGGCCGTGTATGTTCTCCCATTCGAGGAAACTTCTGCTTTCCGCCATATCCTTAAAAGTCTTTTCATCAATAAAATAGTAGTTCTTTCCGTTTACCTCACCCTTTCTTATCACCCGCGTTGTATAGGAGACTGAAAAAACAGCATTCCGGTCTTTCCTCAAGAATCTTTCAATGAGTGTGCTTTTCCCTACCCCGGACGGCCCGGAAACGACAAATAGCCGTCCTTTTATTTTGTCTCTATGTCTACCGCCCTCAGTTGTGCCCTCATCATTCCACATTCTGTGCCTGTTCCCTCATCTTTTCTATCTCTACCTTTATATGAACAACCCTTTCATTTATGTATAAATCGTTTGATTTGCTTCCGATAGTGTTTGTCTCTCTGACCATTTCCTGGATAATAAAATCAAGTTTTCTTCCGATAGCATCATCAGATTTCGGCGTGTTATTAAAGTTTTCAATATGCCCCTTCAGCCGGACAATCTCTTCAGAAATATCGAGCCGCTCCATATAGATTGCCAGTTCCTGCAAAACCCTTATTTCATCTATGGAGGCCGTTTTTATGATCTCCATCATTCGTTCTTTTAATTTGTTTTCATGTGCTTTGATGATAAGGGGCCATCTTTTTTCTATTTCTTTGAGATTCTGTGTAATCTTTTTCAGCCTGCCAGTCAGATCTTTCTGTATTATCTTTCCTTCTTTAACTCTCTCCTCGTCAAGCTTTTTCATCAGGTTTTCGAAGGGTTTTGCAAGGATTTTTTCTGAAATATTGTTGTTTTCCTCGTATGTGATAATATCTCTGAAGCTCAGAATGTTTTCTATTGTCAACTGGCCTTTTAAGCCGAAGTTTTTCTTCAATATACTTAGCACTTCAAGGTATTGTCTTACGGCATTTTCATTTACTTTAAGAGCATTTGACCCCCCGTTCGACTTTTCCCATTTTATCGTGATATCTACCTTGCCGCGCTTGATATAACGCTTTACAAGCTCCCGCAATTTTTGTTCACCGGCGTAATCTATCTTCGGGAGTTTCAGGCCTATTTCAAGATACCTGTTGTTCAGCGCCCGTGCCTCACAATTCAGTCTTCCTTCTTCAAATTCCATTTCAACCTTTGAAAACCCTGTCATGCTTTTGATCATTATCGTATCCTTATTTTAGTAGAATAATCCACGGTAGGTGTTTTGTAGTAAGAAACAGTGTATTTGCCGTGAACTGCTCGGAGGATTGTGGATGAGTTACCCATCTTCACAGGTCCTTATTTTCTCCTTCAAAATGCTTCTCCATCCATTGAAAATTGCAATAATCTCCTCACTGCCATAGTCCGGGTAGGTCCATTCAATAGGCCTGTATGTATTGTTATGGTATATAAGCGTTAGTTCCGCATATATGCCGCAATTGAGGTAAACCCTGTGGGCATAACCCTTTGTTGTGGCAAGGACGACATTTTCAAGAGAGATATACCCCGGGTCGATATTGACAGCCCTCTTTCCTTCTGATGAGAGAGATGCTTCTATGCTGTTTGTTTTAAGCTTTATACTCGGCAACTGTTCTCTCTGAAAAAGTGGTTCGAAGAGGAGAAAAATCCGTGATAGGTCGCTCCCCATCTCCTTTTCATAGTAACGTGTATAATAAAAAGACATAGAAGCCGTCTTGTCCAGTATATTTCCTATTGCCTCCCGGATGTCTCTTTCAGTGTTCTCCATGTGACAGTTATCCTTGAATATTATACTCGTAAAAAATTGAACGGACTTGGGATTGTTTACAATTCCCATGATATAAAATACTCCCGGTTTTTTTTCTCTTTTGCCCGCGGTGCTTCAATTTCACTCGTAGGCTTTAAGCCGAGCCCCATGCCGAATAATTTTATATCTTCAATTGCCCTCTTTATCTTTTCGACATCCTTTACAATACCACCCTTGCCTACCTCAAACCGTCCAACCTCAAATTGTGGTTTTACAAGGGAGACAACATGACCGTTATTACTCAACAGGGGAATTGTCACCGGCAGGATCATTTTCAACGAAATGAATGAGACATCGATTGTGATAATATCTACCTGCTCACCGATATCTTCAAATGTGAGATACCGGGCGTTGAGATTTTCTTTTACGATAACCCTTTTATCTGTTCTTAAGTGTTCATGAAGCTGGTGCGTTCCCACATCAACGGCGTAAACAATTGATGCGCCGTGCTGTAACAGACAATCTATAAATCCACCTGTTGATGAACCTATATCAATTACTTTTTTACCCTTTACATCTATAGAGAATGCTTCAATTGCCTTCTCAAGCTTTATGCCGCCATAGCTGACATAAGGTATGGGATTTTTTTTAACCTCTATGGGGGCATCGTCACCTATTTTTCTGTCCGGTCTTGTTATACGCTCATTCCCGGCATATACCTCTCCTGCCATGATAAGGATTTTTGCCTTTTCCCGTGACGGGGCAAGTCCTTTCTTTGCGAGGAGCACGTCTATCCTTTCTTTAACCATTGACGTATTACCTTCTTAATACCTTCCGTATCAAGACCAATCTTTCCTCTTAATGTCTTCTGTAGCCCATGGGGTACAAATATGTCCGGTATTCCCAGCATCTTCAAAGGTACGGCTATACCTTCTTCAGAGAGCACCTCCATTATGCCACTACCAAACCCGCCGATTAAAGCATTCTCTTCAACGGTTAATATACATTTTACATGTGTTGCCGTCCCAATCAGCATTTCTCTGTCCATGGGTTTTATAAAGCGTCCGTTTATGACAGTAATGTGGATGCCTTCTTCTTCCAACTCTTGCGCTGCAATCAGAGAGGGGTATACAAGGTTGCCGCAGGCAATGATCGCAACGTCACTGCCCTCTTTTAATTTTTCCCAGGTACCGATAGGGATTTCGTGAAAGTTTTTATGAATTTCTGTGCCGTGTGCCTTACCTCTTGAGTACCGGATAGCTACCGGTTTGCCATACAGGTAAGCAGAATAGAGCATTTGCCGCAGTTCATTGCCATCCTTAGGGCTCATAACTATTATGCCGGGAATGTGTCTGAAATAGGTAATGTCAAATGCCCCATGATGGGTTGGACCATCCTGTCCCACAATACCACTTCTGTCAACGGCAAATATGACAGGAAGCCCCTGGAGACATACATCCATCATGATCTGGTCGTATGCCCGCTGGAGAAACGTAGAGTATATCGCCACGAATGGTTTAAGTCCTCCAAGTGCAAGGGCGGCTGCAAATGTAACGCCGTGCTGCTCAGCGATACCAATATCGTAAAATCTCTCAGGAAAAAGTCTTGAAAATTTGTCGAGGCCCGTACCAAGCCCCATTGCTGCTGTGATGGCTACAATCTTTTCATCCTTTTCTGCAAGTTCTGTGATGGTGTCCCCGAAAATGTCCGTGTAGGTTTGGGAACCTTTATCTATAGGGGCGCCCGAATCTATCTCAAAGGTTGAGACGCCATGGAACCTTGCAGGATCGTCCTCTGCATGGGGGTAGCCTTTACCTTTTTTTGTAACCGTGTGAATGAGTATCGGGCCTTTAAGTTTTTTGATATTTTTCAGATTTTCCATAAGATGGTTCAGGTTATGGCCATCAACCGGCCCGAAGTATTGAAAGCCAAGCTCTTCAAATAACATACCGGGTGTTACAAAACCCTTTACCGCCTCTTCAATGTGCATTGCCGCCTTATATACCCTGTCGCCAACGGCCGGTATGTTTTTCAGCATCTTTTTAAGCTCTTCCCTTGTATTGTTTATAAATTCGCCGGTCATAATCCTGTTCAGATAAGATGATAAGGCGCCGATGTTCTTCGATATTGACATCTCGTTGTCGTTCAGTACCACAATGATATCGCTTTTTAAATCCCCGGCATGGTTCAACGCTTCAAAAGACATACCGCCTGTTAACGAACCGTCACCGATGACAGTAATAATCTTATATGACTGGTTCAATATTTTCCTTGCCTCAGCAAGACCGACAGCAACGGAAATGGAATTGCTTGCGTGCCCTGTGTTAAAAACATCATATTTGCTTTCCTGCTTACTCGGAAATCCGCATAATCCATCATCCTGCCTCAGTGTTCCAAATAGTTCTCTTCTGCCGGTTAAAATTTTATGTGCGTAGCACTGGTGCCCTACATCCCAGATGATCTTGTCTTCAGGCGTATTGAAGATGTAATGGAGGGCGACGGTGAGTTCGACAACACCAAGGCTTGAAGAGAGATGCCCCCCTGTTTGCGAGACCGTATCTATGATGAGTTTCCGTATCTCTGCTGACAGCCGTATAAGCTCGGAAATGGTTAATTTCTTGAGATCTTCAGGGGAATTGATTTTTTCGAGAAACATCAGGAAACCCTGTTACAGATATACCCTGCAAGGGCAGAGAGTATTTTTGAATTCTCTCCCAGAAATTCTATAGCCTCTATCGCTTCTTCAATAAGCTGTTCTACCTTTATTTTTGATGCCACTATGCCATAATGTTTTATAAAGGTCTGTTTGCCGGAGTCTTTTTTAAGTCTTTTCCCTACGATATCCTCATTGCCTTCTGCATCTAATATATCATCGGTAATCTGAAAGGCAAGACCTATGGATTCGGCATATTTCGTAAATTTTTTTAGTTCTTTAACCTTTGCTCCTCCTGTTATTGCACCTGTTCGCACAGAAGCCCTGATAAGGGCTGTAGTTTTATGCATGTGAATGAAATTAAGGATATTCTTTGTCCCTTCCTTACCATCGTAGAGCACATCCATAACCTGGCCGCCAACCATACCGTTAGCACCGGCAGCCGAAGCAACCTCAAAGATAATTTGTTTCAGTATCTTTGGACTGATTCTGTAAGTATAATGGTTGTCGGTCATAATCCTGAAAGCTTCAGTCAGGAGACCATCGCCTGCCAGAATGGCGATTGCATCACCGAATACTTTATGACAGGTGGGTTTACCGCGTCTTATGTCATCATTGTCAATGCTTGGCAAGTCGTCATGAATAAGGGAGTATGTATGTATCATCTCGATAGCGCAGGCAATGGGGAGCAAGTCATCGCTCGTTTTGCCGTTGGCTTCGCATGTGGCTATAGCAAGTATGGGTCTGATTCTTTTTCCATTGGAGAACAGTGAGTACTCCATGGCGTCTCTAAGTGTGCCGGGCGTTGTCTGCAAGGATGAAAAGATGTCCTTCAAGACGTCATCTACAATAATCCTTTTATCGTGAAGAAATGTTCCCAGTTCCACTTAAATATCTTCCTGAAGGAATGGCTTCTTTCCTGTTGAGCCGTCTTCTTTTTTTATAAGAATTTCGACTTTCTTTTCAATCTCATCAAGTCTTTTTGAAAGGTCCTTTGTTAATGAAAGCCCTTCTTTAAAAAGTGTTAACGCCTCATCAAGAGAGATATTACCCTCATCAAGCGTTTTTACTATGCCTTCGAGTTTTTTCAGTCCTTCTTCAAATTTCATAAGCTTGAATGCCTATTATAAAATTTAAAACCGGGGTTTTGCAAGTATTTCCATTGTCGGGAATAGCATTCAGGGGTCAGAATGTATTAAAATCTTTTTATATCGGATTCTCTGCTGACCCTTGAATGCTGAAAAAAAGTTATTGTGCCGCCATCATATATCAGATTTTAATTGCTGTCTTTAATCTTTGCGACAATCTCCTCACTGCTAAGGGAACTTATAGATTTTAAAAGCCCTTCTTTCCTGTAAAAGTCTATAAGGGGTGTCGTTTTCTCATTGTATGTCTCAAGTCGTTTTGTGATGGCTTCTACTGTTTCGTCGGCACGTTGTACCGCAGGTGAGCCGCATTTCAGACAGGTGCCGTCCGGTGCAGGCGGCTTGCTTTTAATGTTGTATATTTCCTGACAATCAGGGTTTGAGCAGGTCCTGCGGGTAGTCAGCCTGTCGAGTATAACATCTTTCGGCACATCAAGATCAATCACTTTGTCAAGTTTCAGGTTAAGCTTCACAAGCAGGTTCTTTAACGCCTCGGCCTGAGGAATAGTTCTGGGAAAACCATCAAGGATAAAGCCTTTTTCACAATCAGGCTCCTTTAATCTTACCCCCATTATATCCATGATAAGCTCATCGGGGACAAGCTCGCCGCGCTCCATATACCCTTGAGCCTTCTTGCCAAGCTCGGACCCTGCCTTTACTGCATTTCTCAGGATGTCCCCTGTTGAGATCTGAACCGAACCATCATAATCTGTCAATAATTTTGCAACAGTACCCTTGCCGGCACCGGGTGCCCCCAATAAAACAATTTTCATTACACGTCCTCCTTTTATATTATGTCCAATATTCTATTTGTTTTTTGCCTTTTCCTGCTTTTCTTTTCTCTTTTCTTTCAAAGTCTTTTGTGGTGCCTTTTTTGTTTCATTTTTAGGTTTATCTTTTCCTGTTGCCATAAAAACCTCCTGATTCGTAATTGAATAATTGAGTCTATCAAATAAAACAGAAAAAATCATTGATAAAAAAGGTCTGGAGTTCCCTGAGTTTTTGTCGGATGCAGCCGGAACGGGAATAAATCAATCTAAATCAACGAAAGCGATGAAAACACACGGCCTTTGTTTTTTTATCTCCAAGCATACAGTGGGATCGAGATTAACCCAATAAATATCAACACGCTTCATAATCAATGCCGTCTCCTGCGGTAACGTCCCACGCTGTCATGCCCTGGTTTAAAGCTTCGTCCTTCTCAACTGCCCGCACACTGCGTTGTTTTTGCCCGAGGCACTGCCTTCATCATGCTTTTGAAGAAGGGAAGGAAAAGGAGATTGCAGAAATGCTAACCACTCCAGAGATTCAGGAACTTCGGAAGAAGCTCTACCAGAAGGCCAAGCAGTATGCTGTAAAAGCCACTGGAAGAAGATGATTGGAAAGCCGTATTCGGGAAAACTGAACGTATGGTTTGATGAGGGGGAATTGGAAACCTATGACCGCTATAGTCCTTAGTATATGCGTGCATCAAAAAGCCCAAAAGCGGCTCCAGCAAGGTGCCAGTTCTCTACTCTACCATCATCCTTACCATGATCCTGGCGTCGCAGATCCGGACACCGTGAGAGGAGACGAATACAGGGTTTAGATCCATTTCCCGAACCTCGGGATGATTTGTGATAAACGTTGAAATCCGGAAGAGAAAATTCTCAACTGCCGGGAGATCAATCGTTCCGCTTCGAGGGTTTCTGAGCGCCCCGAAACCCTTAAGTTCTTCCATCATATCCTTCGCATCAGAAGCTTCTATCGGGATCAATCTGAAAGAAACATCTTTCATTGCTTCCACAAAGACGCCTCCCAATCCGAACATCAGAACGGGGCCAAACTGCATATCCATAAGCATCCCGACGATCACTTCGAAGCCGTTTCCCTGTCTCTGCACGATAATCCCGTCGAGCCTCTTTTCCGGGTAGTCTGAGGTAAAGGTTTCAACGATTTCTCTGAATGCCTGTCTCACTTCAGCTTCATCCTTGAGCGACGACCGTATTCCCCCGGTCTCTGTCTTGTGAATCACATCTGGCGATGAGAGCTTCAGCGTCACCGGAAGACCTATCTCCAATGCCTTGCTCGCGGCCTCATCCTCGTTCCTTGCCAGAAGGCTCTTGAGCACGGGGAACCCCTCCTTTTCAAGAAAGGTGAGAGCATCCACTCCAAGCAGCAATGATTCCACTTTTTTACCCCTTCCCATTCAATAATAAGCTGAACTTCCACAGGTTAGCCATTGCCAGTACGGCCCGCTCAGGAGTTGGAAGAATCGCTACCCCTTTTTTCCGGTCGAGCGCCTTTATTGGCTCATCCCATATGCCTAACAGGCTTTTGAAAAGGGCCTACAGCCTTCATATATTCTTCCATCCCCTCCGCCAGCCTCAGATTGGCTGACGCATACATGGCAAGGAAAATAACGCCGTCCGTGTACTCGTCATCGAGCACTGCCTTCAGGATTTCAATGATATTCTTAGGGTTGTACCATGCAGGCCCCATATCCACCGGATTTGTGCGAATAGCGATTGGAGGCAAAAGGTCATTGATTCTCTGCTGTGTTACCTCTGAAAAGTGCGATAGCTTGAGCCCCGCAGGCTCCAGAGCATCGGAAGCAATCATCCCCGGACCCGCCTGACCGGAAAGCACAGCTATGCGAGTTCCTCCCGGTAAGCGGCATGAATCGAGGGTTTT
>JAPLKC010000091.1 GCA_026388255.1 Pseudomonadota bacterium
CCGCTGCACATAAGACGCACAACCCTTACATTCGGTGCATACTGAAGCCGGGATGTACCGGCCAGATCAGCTCCTGCATAGGAGCACCAGTTACAGAGGAAGAGGACTATTTTTGGCTCAAATTTGTTCATCAGTCACCTCATCTTACTTACGTCAGTAACATTATATTTATTACGCAGCAAAAGCTGCCCTTATTTCTGCCAGTATCTGATCCATGGTAAAATGTTTTCCATTCATTGCACCGCTCGGACAAGCCGCTACACAGGTGCCGCATCCTTTGCAGAGCGCCTGATTAACTACGGAAACCCGTTTCTCTTCGTCTTTTTTGACTGCACCATAGGGGCAGGCCATTTCGCAAACGCGACAACCGCTGCATAGTTCTTCCCTTACCTCTGCGACAGCAGCCTGGCCTTCAATGCTTGTACGCGTCAGCACAGCAAGGGCCTTAGAGGCAGCAGCCTGGGCTTGAGCAATACTCTCATCTATAAATTTAGGGCTGTGGGCAGTGCCGCACATAAAAATACCGTCTGTTGAGAAATCTACCGGTCGCAGTTTCATATGTGCTTCAAGAAAAAATCCGTCTTCATTAAGGGGAACCTTGAGCATCTGTGAAAGAGGCTTGTTGCCCGCCGGCGGCACTGAGGCAGCAGCCAGACAGACCAGATCGGCATCGATTTCGAGTCTCTGTCCAAGGATCGGTTCTGTGGCGGTTAATCTCAGGAATGACTTTCCGTTTTCTGTTATAGAATGAATATCAGGGGAATCTTCCGGCTGGTATCGGATGAAAATGACGCCCTGGTCAGAAGCTTCCTTATAGTAATCTTCCTTAAAACCGTATGTTCTCATATCTCTGTACAGCACATATACATCCATTTCCGGTTTGAGTTTCTTAAGCTGGAGTGCGTTCTTTACCGAGTGGGAGCAGCAGACACGACTGCAATATTGTCTCTCGTCATTCCTTGATCCCACGCACTGGATAAAGACCGCGCTATCGCATTCTTTCAACCTATTGCTGTCTTTTTCTATTTTTTCGTCAAGTTCAAGAAGAGTCATGACCCGGTCATCTTCGCCATAAAGATATTCATTAGGCTTCAGTTCTTCAGCGCCTGCTGCAACTATTGTTATGCCATGTTCGATTTCTTTCAGGGCTTCTCCATTACCTATCCTGATCCCGGATATAAAGTTTCCCACATATCCTGAATATTCTACCAGTTCGGCATTTGTCGAGATTTCTATCAGATCGCTGGCATAGACCTCATCGACAAGTTTTTTTATCATGCTTTGTACATCCGCTCCTTCCAGTGTTACGGGGATTCTTTTTGATAAGCCGCCCAGTGACTCTGTTTTCTCGATAAGGTGGACCTTTATGCCCTGATTTGCCAAAGCGAGACTGCTTGTCATTCCCGCAATACCGCCTCCTATAACCAAAGCTTCGGGAGTAACGTTGTAAATTGCTCTATGCAGAGGTTGGAGCAGCAATGCCTTCGATGCTGCCATTCTGATAAGGTCTTTCGCTTTTTCCGTTGCAACTTCCTTTTCGTTCATGTGAACAAAGGAACACTGTTCCCGGATATTGGCAAACTGGAAGAGGAATGGATTCAAGCCGGCTTCCCTCAACGCAGCCTGAAATACCGGTTCATGTGTTCTCGGAGTACAGGCAGCTACTACTACACGGTTAAGCCCCTGCTTTCTGATTGTTTCTGCCATGTGGTTAACGGCGTCGACAGAGCAGGCAAAAGTTTCTTCTTTCGAATGGACCACGCCAGGGAGTCCCTTTGCATATTCCACAACCTGGGGAACGTTTACTACCTTGGCGATGTTGGTGCCACAGTCGCAGACGAATATACCTACACGTGGCGGTTCGCCAGCAGTGTCGCGCTCCTCGGGATAAACTTTTTCTTCCATCAGGGTGCCGCGCTCCTCACAGAGGAGCTGTGAAGCTAAAGATGCAGCGCCGCTTGCCATTGTAACGGCATCGGGAATATCCATGGGCGCGTGGAAAACACCGCATGAGTATATGCCGTTTCTTGAAGTTTCCATAGGTGAGAAAGCAGGGCTTTCGCAGAAACCGTGTTCATTGAGTCCTATGGAAAGTTTCTCGGCAAGTTCCCTGTTGCCTTCAGTTGAGTTAAGTCCCACTGAGAGAACGACGAGATCGAATTGCTCGTCCTTAACCTTGCTGTCGTCTGTGCGGTATCTGAGAATAATATTTTTATTATCCGGGTCTTCACCGACAATGGATGTTTTGGCCCATTGGTAGCGGACTCCGGGCATATTTTTGGCTCTTTCGTAGAACCGTTCAAAACCTTTGCCATAGGCACGGATATCGTTGTGAAGTATAACTGCCTCAATCTCCGGGTGATGTTCTTTTGAAAGAATGACTTGTTTTGTAGCGTACATGCAGCATACCGCGGAGCAGTATGTACAATTGGATGTTTCATCCCTTGAACCGACACATTGAATCCATGCTATCTTGTGTGGTGTCCTGTTGTCGGAGGGGCGAAGGATTTCGCCGCCATTAGGTCCTGAAGCGCTGATAATACGTTCAAACTCAAGACTGGTGACCACGTTCGAGAATCGATGGTATCCATACTGACTCTGTGAATACGCATCGAAAATTTCGTATCCCGGCGCCAGGATGACGCTTCCCACTTCAACGGTTGTCCTCTTCGGTTGCATATTGAAGTTTATTGCTTTACTTTTGCAAGTGGGAACACATATCTGACATATCTTTCTCTGCAAAAAAAGGCAGTGGGCTGCATCAACCATAGAAACCGCGGGTACTGCCTGGGGGAAGTGGACATGAATACATTTCTTCTTTGCGAGACTTTCATTGTAAACATCGGGCACATAAATCGGGCAGTATTCGGCACATGTGCCGCACCCTGTACATTTTTCTTCATCAACATAACGGGGTTCTTCATAAAGATGGACCTGAAAATTTCCTGCCTCACCTTCCAAACCCTCAACATGCGTATTCGTAATAATCGAAATATTGGGATTCGATGCGCATTCTATGAACTTAGGGGACAGGATACACATGGAACAGTCATTGGTGGGGAATGTCTTATCCAGTTGTGCCATTTTGCCGCCAATGGCAGGTCCCTTATCGACAAGATATACCTTGAACCCGGCAGCAGCCGCGTCCAATGCAGCCTGTATGCCGCCGACGCCTGCGCCAACAACCATAACAGCACCAATCTTTCCTTGACTTACGGGAATCTCACTTACGCTAATCTCATTAGACATGTTAGACATAATCTCTCCTGTTCTAATCCTCTATCAGGTACAAAGGATTTTCCATGATCTATATTACTTCGTCAACTATCTCTGAAATATCCCGCACATCCAGGACATCTTCCTTACCCAGGGTGAGGACGCTGTCCTTGAAGTTAAGAATACAGTATGGACAAGCTGTTACAAGGACTTCAGCCCCCAGTTCAAGGGCCTGCTCTACAAGGGTATCTGAAAAGCGCTCTCCTTTTTTGGTTTCCATCCAGATTCTCGCACCGCCTCCGCCGCAGCAGAGACTGTTTTCTCTGGTATTTATCTCATCCATGAGGGTCAGACCTGGAATGCTTCCGAGAATGCTTCGCGGTTCATCATAAATCCCGTTGTGACGTCCCAGATAACAAGGATCGTGATAGACAACTTTTTTCGGAAAGGGTTTTTTAAACGTCAGTTGACCTTCACCTGCGAGACGGGACAAATATTGGACAAGGTGGACTACATTAAATTCTCCACCTAAAGCAGGATACTCACTCTTGAAGGTGCTATAGCAGTGAGGCGATGTGACGACGATTTCCTTAACGCCGGATTCATTAAATGCATCGATATTACTCTTTGCAAGTTTCTCAAAAACATCGAAGTTTCCCGCCTTTCGAACACTCTCGCCGCAACAACTCTCTTTGGCGCCTATAATGCCGAAATTAGCCCCTGTCTCTTTAAGTATCCTGGCAGTGGCTCGTGCAATGTTTCCCATTTTGGGATCAAACGCCGGTGTGCAGCAAGAAAAATAGAGCGTCTGAGTTTCGCCGCCAACCGGAGGAATGGCAAGATCACGAGCCCAATTTGCCCTTTCTTCTCTTGCTCCGCTCCAGGGGTTACCCGAATTTTTTAGACTCCCTATGGCGTTTTTCAGGCTCGCCGGGACAGCACGGGGGACGCTATCGATGGTGATGTTGCGGACAGCGCGTATAACATCGGTGATGGCTACTCCCCGAGGGCAACGGCTGACGCACATGTTACACGTCGAGCAGAGCCACCAGTCTTCCTCCCCAAGTTCCACCAGCCCGAACTTCGACTCGGTAATCTTCTTGTGGGGCATGAAGGTCCTCACGTTGTTCCAGGGACAACTGGCGGTACACAGGCCGCATTGAAAACACTTGCGGAACATTTCCCCGCCGGCGTCTCTGATCATTTCAATGGCTTCTTTAAATGGTGCTACTGTCTCCACTTTATCGCCTCCTCATTCATCACTGCTTGATTCATTCTGCAAAAACCTGATTCTGCTCATAAATTTAAGGGATACTGACTGTAAAAGCCTATCCTTCGGCAGCAACCCCTTCCAAAACTGTAATTTCTTCCACATCTAAGTCTATCTGGTAAATAACCTTGTTGGTCTTCATGTCGACGATAAGCCCTCCACAAGAACTGCTGTAAGTTTCGCTCAAAATCATTCTTGCATCTTCCTCAGAGACCTCTTTGGTTTCCCCCCCAGCGTAATAATAATGAACCTTGACGGTTCGTTCCTTTAAAGCATCTTCCAGGGTCAGATCCGGCTCAAGCATTTCCATATATCACCTTAATGACAGCAAATGTGCGCAGCAACCCGCAGAACAACCTTCGTTTGTAACGGTCAGCTTAAGAGCCTCCCGTATTACTTTAAATTGACTTTTCTTGGGATCGATTACTGCCTTTCTTGATACACCGTTGATAATAAATTTTATCGCCAGCATTCCCAAATCCCCTTTTTGAAATTGAACACATCGTTTTTCTTTACCCATTCATTTCAACCAGGTTCCAGATAAATTCATGTGTTAATAGAAATTACTATAAAGGCGAATTAAGTTTTAATCAAATCAAATTATTTTATGAATCTATTAATGCTCTTAATAGCAATGTCCTTACAACACATTCCTCCATTTTGTATATCATTTTCGCCTTCTACTCAAATAGTCATGACCTCCGGCAAAGCCTGGGGCTTGCCGTTAGCCGGCGGTCATATCGCAAACGGAAAAAATCAAACAATAACGACAATGTTACACAAATTATGCCCAAGGAAACTGATTATGATACGCCCATCCGGCCATGCTTTAAATGTATGTTTTTAGGTTCATCAGGTTCAGCGTAGTTGTTTGAAATGTCTTGTTTTCTGAAGAGAGGCTTCGCGGTTTTTGCCAGAAGCTATATCTTTCTTTATGATACCAAATAGTTTTGGGCAAACAGGAATGCAATCGCTTTTAAATACAAAATCTACTGCAAAAATAAAACCTGAATACCCCTGCCTTTGATGTTTCGGCAGGGTGTTCAGGCTTTATCTATGCAGTAGTTGTGGGAAGCCAGTTTATTTCCACCGGATTATACAAGACCGTATTAGTCATCGGGGCCGAGACAAATTCGAGGATAGCCAACTGGGAAGATCGTGGGTCCTGTATCGTCATCGGAGATGGCGCCGGCGCTGTCGTGTTACAGCCGACCTTACCGGAACACGGTATTTTATCGATGTGTCTTGGCGCTGAAGGGTCAGGGGTCAAACATCTGTATACACCGGCAGGCGGAACCCGTATGGCTGTGACTGCCGAAAATATTGCGGCCAATATGCATAAAGTAAAATGGATGGGCAGGAAGTTTTTCAATTTGCCATGCGGATGTTGCCAAAGGTGACTGAGCAGGCGCTGGAAATGGCCGGCATCAGCAAGGAAGAAGTTGCGCTGATCATACCGCACCAGGCCAATCTGCGGATTATCGAGGCGGCAGCCCGTAGAATGGACCTGCCTATGGATAAGTTCATGGTGAATGTGGATCGATACGGCAACACATCCTCTGCATCCATACCGATTGCGCTGCATGAAGCATTGGAGAATGGCCGGATCAAATCGGGCGATGTGGTGGTACTGGCAGGCTTTGGGGCGGGGTTAACCTGGGGCGCGATTGTAATGAGGTGGTAAGGACTGGCCAAATAAGTGAGGCAATCGGGTGTCTGACCAAAACAAAAACACACGACTTCAGTCCATAATAAACAAAATTCACGCATGACAACAAACATCCAAACCTCGCATTTTTCGGTCATATTCAATTGACATACAAGTCTGATCTTTTTATACTTCCTTCAATAAGAAGCAATGTCTTATCAAATCAAAAAAGGGAGGAAATAATGTCAAAAACCAGAATTATCGGTGCAGTTTTTCTGTGCTGTATGATAGCTTCCACACTTGCATTTGGCGAGGCGATTAAAACACAAAATCCCTATGAAAGCGCGATTACCACAGCACGTAGCGAAATCTGGCAAGCCATAAACAGCGGCAAATGCGGGAGCGCTACCACTGCCATAATGGTCAATGGCAAGGTCGTTTATGCCGAAGGCTTTGGCATGGCAAACAGAGAGAAGAGTATCCCTGTAGATACGTCTACACTCTTTAATATCGGCTCTATCAGCAAGGTGTATGTTGCAACTGCGATCATGCTGCTTGTTGATGATGGCAAGGTCTCGCTCGATAAGCCGGTCATATACTATCTTCCGGAATTCAAGATGGCTGACGATAGATATAAGAAGATCACCGTAAGAATGCTATTGAACCACGTATCAGGCATACCTGGGACTGAGGGTTCTAATTCCTTCGGATTTAAATATGATAACAATATAAAGCAGGAAACAATCAATACTTTAGCCCGCGCGCATCTTAAACATGCACCGGGAGCAATGGCGGTGTATTGCAATGATGGGTTTACATTGGCGGAAATGATAGTGGAACGGGTAAGCGGGAAAAAATACATCACTTTTCTTAATGAAAGGATATTTGGGCCGCTGGGACTGAGAAATACCGGTATGGGCGTGGGTGAGATCAAGGGTAAGTCTGTGGCATTGTATTATGACCCTACAACCGGAAAAATTCATCCGCCTGAAATACTCTCGATCTTAGGTGCCGGTGGGTTGTCATCAACTGCCAAGGAACTCTGCCGTTTTGTGGATACTTTTTCAGCGGAAAACAAACTCTTGAAGAAATCATCTCTTGATGAGATGAAAAAGGCGCAGCCTTCAGCGTTCTGGGGCAAGCTAAGAAATCCTGAAATTTCGGTTGGGTTAGGCTGGGATCTTACAGGCCTTCCTCGGTATGATGCGGCCGGAGTTCAAATATTAGGTAAGAGCGGCGGCACTGGAAATTACTCCTCGATGGTTTACACGGTTCCTGACAAAAGAATATCTGTTGCTGTCATTGCTTCCGGAGCTGAAAGTGGTGCGATGAAAATAGCGCTGGATATATTGGATGCGGTACTGGTTGAGAGAAAGCTCATTCCAAAAGAAGAGAAAGCTGTCTTGGTACCGCCGGAAGCGCAGAAATTGCCGCAAGATTATGCTGCCTTCAGCGGATATTATGCCAGTGGTTCTGCATTAGGCCAGGTAGTGTTTGATGCGGATAAAAACAGCGCCACCTTATACAGTTTCAAGGAACAGGAGAAAACACCGACAATTACACTTGTTTATAATAATGGCTATTATCACGATACCAAAGGCAACCGTTTCTATTTTACCAATATAGACGGAGAAGGCTATTTAGTGAACTGTCCGTCAATAGCCAGGATCGATACGATCAAGATGCAAAAAGTAAAGCCGATAGAAAAACCGCAAAGTCTCAAGATCGATATGGCCGGCAAGGTTTGGCTGCGGCGTAACGTTTCTCCTTTTGAGTCGATTATGGCTTTGGAATCGCATTTTATAAAATCATTGTTGTACAAAGACCTGCCTGGATATGTGTTTTTTCAGGGTGTCAAAAGGATCGATTCCCCTGAATTTGCGGGTATGCCCTTTGACTCTATCCGCGACCAGACAGAACTTACCCTTTTTAAAAAAAATGGGGCCACATGGGCATGGGTTTCGGATTTGTTATACAGCCCGGCAGAGAGCGCTGTTGCATTAAGAACCGGAGAGAATACCGTAAAAATAGGGGGCGATGGATATAACGAGTGGCTGACAGCAAATGAAGATATGGTCTTAAGTTTTACAAAACCTGAACTGGGGAGAATAATCATATTCTCTTCCGACGATACCTCGACCTATGATAGCGCGCTCGATACAGGTGATGCGTATGCCGCCAAGGGTAATTATATTGAATTCGCAGGTTTTACAAACGATGTTTTTACAGTCAAAGTCAAGCTTACAGCGGCAGGTGAAAAGAAGTAAAAGATTATAGCAATTGCAGCCCGAGCATGAACGAAGGCGAAGCAATCTCAAATAAAAGGTTCGTACTGTAGTGCGTGCCCACAGTACTGTGGGCACGCCGCTGAATTGACAGTTACTCTCTTTCGATCCATAATCCTCGGTTTATATTAATTCCAACTACTGAAATTTTACAGGGGTTTTTAGCAATCAGTTACTTCCTGTAATCCACACAGACAACCTTTTCAGTGTCGTAGCAGATTTTATGCGGTAATACTTATTGACTTTAATCGAGTTTCTGTCATCCTTCATAGATACGTGGCATTTCAGTAGGTAATCGATCTTATGTTTGTTGACTATCTGAATATCTTGCGTTTCTTGACAACTTGAGACCTGCAAGCGTAAGATTTAATAAATTATAGATGGAGAAATCAGTAGCTTGATAGCGGCTCAAAACAAAAAGGATGCAAAGAGACGAGAGCAGATCATATCGGAATACGGAAGTTACTTAGAAAATCATCCGTGGAATGGTGGAGAAATTCGAGATGTTTCGAACCTACCTTATCCAAAGAAAGACATTCTTGAGGCAATCACTTCGGAGATGGTTCAGGAAAGTAACAGCCAGAGGGTAGAAGTCATGAAGGCTTGCGCTATGATGCTTGCTGATTTTCAAGAAAATGTTGGTCCAAAACCCTTGACAATGTTTGGCTTAAGTAGTACCGATATACTTTCAATGCTTTCGGCGGTTAAGAAAGATGAGGGCGTCCTTGATGGCACAATAGATCGCCTCAAGGAGATTGCGACCAATCAGAACAAAGAAAAATATGATTCATTTAGAAAGATTGCGGATGAGGAACTTGAGCACATTAAGAAGAAGTTGATGGTGGCAGAGGAACTGAGAAAACAGATACCAGAAGAGACGAAAAATTGAGTGATGATTTTGTAAAAAGAATAAAGAATATTGGAAATCAACTAATTTTTAAGGCCCAAGATTTAAATAAATTGGCGAAAATCATTCCTGAGCAATCCAAAATACTGCGGGCATATGGAGAGTACTATAATTATGTTGCCGGTGAATACGAGCGCTTACCCTCTAAGGATGTAAATGTTAGTGATTCACTCAAATTTAGTTTGGGTGATCTGGAGAAGACGTTTTGTTGGACAGTACCTTCGGCTTATAAAGTCGCTATAACTGCAGCTATGGCAGCTGGTACCTCACCACAAATCACAGCAATTTTTCTTCCATATATTGATAGCAAACCTGAACTGAAACTTCTTGACAACCCTCCAGAATCTTTCAAAATCCTTAAAGCAACTGGTGAAACGATCGACAAGCTGAACAAATTAAGCGAAGGATTAGGGGGTACTTGGAGAGATGCATGTAATGCTATGGCTATGAACGATTTAAGTTCAATCAAAACAGTTGCTATCAATGCACGCACAGCATTTGACGAATTGTCTCGGCTTGTTCCTGTTGAAATTTTAAAGAAACTGGACTGGTGTGTTTTACATGAGAAAAAACCAAACAGACCTACTAGATTTGCATGGATTCTATATGGAGAAGACCTTCCTGAATCCTGTAATAAAAATCCTTCGAATGACCCATCATGGAAATCTTTCAAAATAAATTATGATGAACTCCAAAAATATGTTCATTTAAGTTCCTTACAGAAAAGCAATCTTATACAATTAGACATTATCATGAAAGCATTACAGGGAAGTATGGATCACTACCTTTATTTTGGCTATGACAGATTGATTTCAAATCTTGCATAACATAGCGCTATACAGAATACCAAAACCCTATCGGCTTTTCGTTATGCTTCATTTCACCCCGTAATTGTTAGAATATCATACAAAAGGAAAACATGTTGTAACTAACTAATATTAAGAGAGAAAGCAGGATATGTTACGTATAGCTTCCTGAAGTTCTCAGTCTGTATATTGTTTTCTTTATGCTATATTTCAAGCGGGAAACGTGATTATGAAGATGAAAAATAATTACTCCGCTGATTTAGCCACACACATTTGTGTGTAGAACGACCATCAAGAAGTATTTATTCTGTTTGACAATAAATATTCATAGGGATAGGATTTGAGAAACAATGGCCTGCAGTAGAATTATTTTATTGTCAGACATTAAGAAAAAGGAGACACAGCAATGATATTTTGGAATTATGGAACATAAAAGTAAAATAGGGAACGGACTCATATTGGTCTTGGTGTTTGCCAGCGGTATTATTATCTGGGGAGCAATGGCCTTCGCTTTACTTGCCCTGATTTTCCTACCTCTGCTATTCGGTATGGGTGCTAATACAGCATATTTGTACTATTTTGGAATTGGGCTGGTCGTAGCTTGCATTTATGGCACTCACATCTACCACAAGATGATAAGCGATGAAAAAGAAAAGATCGGTTGTATAATAACTGGAATTGTTGCTGGACTCGGTGCGGGTTTATGGTGGCCAATTCACCCCTTTATTTGGCTGTATAAGATTTATGGGAAATGGGAAGATGAGCGAAGCAGGAAAAGCGTACTGACGCATCTTGAGAACGAGCGGAAAGCCAAGACAAACAGTGTTGATCAAACGGGGACATAGACAACAAGACGATGTAGCTAATCTCCGACAACTCAGGATCTGGTGGATCCTGGTTACGTATAAAGGGAAATGAAAGATGTCTTTATCTAAAGAAGATATCAAAGAGATATATGATGGATATTCTGAAGCCCATCACGAACTCAATAGTGTAATTCTTCTTATGTTGCCATTCTGCGGTTCATTGGAAGCAGAAAACAGGGTAGCTTATGATTATGCCTTTTATGGTGTAGTCCGACGTATTTACATCATAAAAAGGTGTCTAAATAATTTTGAACGAATTAGCCCTCCTGAAAAAAATGAATATCTAGATGATGATTTACGGAGTGATTTGACGCTTTTTTTACATGCTTTCTTATTACATATTTCAGGTGGAATAGATAACTTGGCCTGGGTTTGGTTTTATACGCAGAAAATTGATGAGAAAACAGATCCTGAAAAATTTAAGGGGAATATTAATTTGTTTAATAAAAAATTTCAGAAATATCTTCATAAAGACATTATAGACAAGTGTTCAGAATTCAATACATGGTATAATTATCTAAAAAATTATCGGGACCCCATTGCTCATAGGGTTCCTCCATATATAATACCCTATACTGTTGATCCCAAAAACGAAACAGAACACCGTATGCTCATAGTTCATTTGAATTCGGTAATTGATGAAGAGGATAAAATAAATATACAGAAAAAATTAAATTTATTGAGAGATTACGAGCCAAGATACTTGCACTCTTTTATTCAAGATAAAGAAATTGTTCGTTTTCATCCTCAAGCCATAGTAGATACGAGAACTTTTTGTGAATTAGCTAAATCAGTATTTGTTTGTTTAGCAGCCAAATTTGAGAGTTAAGCCTTTAATAAATTGGGAAATGCATAGCATGCAAATACACCGGATGGCACACGACTCCAGGTGATCTGCACTTTACTATATTTCAGTTGCCAAACGTAGAGAGAACTATACGGGTTTCTAACAGTTTTTTCGGCCGAGAGATAATTTTCATATATTTTCCTATGCTGAATGTTATGATTTCAAAAAAACTAAAAAGGGGACATAATGAAGATATTTGCCAGTTTGATAGTGGCTTACATTATTACCGGTTTGGCACGAGCAATGAAGGATATTTTTAGTAGGCCAATTGATATGCCTGGGTGGGCAAGACATCCGACGTTGGGTATGCTGTTATCTGTTATACTTGGATGGCCTCTTTTATTAATGAGAGAAAGCATGCAAGGAAATGCAGGCAGAGGCTTTATATTTGGACTAATATCGATAGGCGCACAAATCATATTTATAGGGGCGATTATCTGGTGTCTAATTTCAGTTATTGTTTATTTGTTTAATTTAGTCTTTTAAAGTCATCTTCATAAAATCTATTATAAAAAGTTATCCACTTTTCAAATTCTATCAGTATACTACAATTAAAATGTAGTTTGTTCAACTATTTCAATTAATTAACCTTAGTAAACAATTGTCCCAGTATTTCAGGTGGCAATACTCACCTCGGGTCATAAATTAAAGCTGCAGATTCGTAGGTGAAGTTAATAATTTTTATGAAACACATTTCCACCTTAAGTGGTTGACACAGGGAGGATGTAGAACGCCTGCCAGACAAGCAGAAGAATTAAACATCTTGACACATTGTTTCTAAATATCTACAATAAATACAACATCATGGGGGATTAAAGGCAGTGAATAGTAGATGGTGAATAGTGAATAATAATGATGATGGCAGTGAATAGGTTAGATATTCACTGAAGTAATAAAGAGGGGGTAAAAATATGGCAACAAAAAAGACAAGTGCAAATCCTGAATTTCTGTACATCTCCGTAGACAAGATTATAGTGTTGGAACAGGTGAGGTCGAGCATCAATATTGAAACAGACTCATTCAAATCGCTCGTACAATCCATTAAAGACAAGGGCATC
>JAPLKC010000092.1 GCA_026388255.1 Pseudomonadota bacterium
CAGGATTAAGACCGCCTTCGGCTTTACAAAAAATATAAGCCTCGGGCTGAATTATTACAATACCTGGACAGTTCGACCGGTTCCATCAGCCACTAATAGAAATGGTAACGCGTCTACGGAACATTTGGGGCAGGTGGATTTCCTCTTCACGTTCTAAAGGCAATGCTCCGGATATATTCAGTTAAAAAAAGGGGGGCATTCACCCCCCCTTTTTTTTATTTTATAGCCCTATATTCAATCGAATTAAATCTCCTGCGGAAGCTCTCCAATGAACTACCCCGCAGCAGAGCTTCGAGGAATCTATTGATTCAAATAAACAGGGAGCCAAACATTATATTTTACTCTTTAAAGATAATTGTCCCCACACGTTCCCCGTTCAGGGCTCGTGTTATGTTCCCTTCCTCCAGACCGTTGATGATCTGAAGTTCGGTAAGGACCTCACTGTTCTGGAGAATTTCAAGGCATGGACGTTCAATGATAAGATCTTCCAAATCCTTATCCATCAAGGTCCTTGCGCCAATTTCAGGGATAAATTCAACCTGGGGATTCTTCTTTGGGTCATCCGTGTATAGACCTTTCTCATCTTTAACAAAGATACATTTACGGGCGCCAATCAGATTTGCCATAAGCAGTGTACCTACATCCGTGCGATGAACAGGGATACGTCCTTTAACCGGAGGCAATGCGAAGTAGTCATAGGGGGGCATACCGTGCATAACCGGAATGCACCCCTGTGCAAAATAATTGGTAAGTTTGACAATCTCATCGTGACCGATTTTTATTCCGCCGTGTTGTGCAAGAAGCATTGAAACAAGCAGCGCGTTTTGTTCGGATATGGAACTTCCGAATTTTGCCAGAATACCCGTCGGCATACCAAGCTCAAGACCAATCGTGTAAATATGACGACTTCTCGTGCCGCCACCGGTTGTAATGAGCATCTTATGATTCTTGCTGTTCTCAATAATTTCATGAATAATCGCAGGAAGTGCCTTGGCGCCCCTATCGCAGATAGATTGACCGCCAATCTTGAGGACATTCACATCCGGGAAAAGCCTCGCCTGTGGAGCTATTTCCAATTCCTCAACAAAAGCTTTACCTACAAGGCTTTCACCCATGAGCTTACTCTTGATATGCAGACGGCGACCGTCCCGTTCTCTTATAAGGGTCATATCAAACCTCTATATTCCAATTTATTTGCTGCTGCATCCCTTTTGATACTGTATTTATGTTCAGGCTTCAACCTCCACTTTATCCGCATCCTCTTTGTACTTTTTGTCTCCATGTGAAAGCAGCACAAGCTCCGCTCCAACTGACTGAGCAATCTGTTCGAGTTCGCTTCTCCTGAGATGTTTTCCGTAAATTTTCACGTTCACATCTGCTACGGCAACCAGTTTGAATCTTGGTTGTTTCTTCCCTTCCTCCAACTTTTCTCTTTCTCTGTAAAATATTTTTCCTGCCATTTGCTCATACCTCCTCATTTTGTTTCTAAAGCTTGTATTTTCCCTTCACAACATAAGTTCACGGGAAAATCCCGCAATCTTCATTATAAACAAAGTATAGCACGCTATCCGTAAACCGTCAATTCAACCTGTGCCTGTACCGGTTACGCAGTATGCGCTTCTCTTTTTGCTATTACATGTATAGCTGTGGCTTTAAATGATGCCGTTACCTCTTGCCCCTCCTGTAGAGCAAGCCTCCTGCTTGAATCGTTTGTGACATAGGCTACCAGAGGAAAACCACAATCAAGATGTATCTTTTGGTATGGACCGAGGAGAGTAACCTTTAACACTGTTCCTGAAAAAATATTCCTTAAACTTGTCGATCCTCGAACAGAATTATGAGAGATAACAACATGCTCCGGCCTTATACAAAGGATCACACGCTCTCCGGCATTCGCATCGCTAACAGCTTCAATACTGTGTCCTGCAACGGATATCGTAACAATGCCATCCTTTTTTCCGGCAACTGTTCCATCAAGTGTTGTCTCTACCCCTACAAAAGAAGCAACAAACTCACTGGCCGGATAATTCATGATTTCTGTTGGTGGACCTATCTGGAGTATTTGCCCTTCCCTCATTACCGCAATGCGATGAGAAAGCCGAAGCGCTTCCATGCGATCATGGGTAACAAATATGGTTGTAACCTTCGATTTTTTTAATACCTGTTCCATATCCTCTACCAGGGACTCCCGTGTGGGTGGATCAAGAGCCGAAAAAGGCTCGTCAAGAAGAAGTATTTCCGGGCTTGTAGCAAATGCCCTTGCAAGGCTTGTCCGCTGTGCCTCCCCGCCTGAAAGGGTCCTGGCAGAACGGTCGCTGAGGTGCTCGATGCCGAAGCGCTGGAGATTTTCCATAACTATTTCTTCAATTTCCGATCCTTTGACGCCCCTGAATTTAAGACCGGCTGCAACGTTATTGAAAACGGTTGTATCAAAAAGAAGAGGTTCCTGAAACACCATGGCAAGCTTTCGGCGGTACACGTTCAAAGGATATTCCATGCCTACCTGTTTGCCTCTGAAATATATTTCACCTTTGAAGGGCTTCAGTAAATAGCACAGGGTTTGAAGAAGGGTGGTTTTTCCTGCACCATTAGGCCCGATGAGGGATATAACCTCACCATCCTTTACAACAAATGATGGGGTGTCGAGGATAAGTGCATTTCCTCTTTCAACCTTAATATTACGTCCTTCAAGTATGTGTGTATTTTTATCCATGTTAATAGTCTTTCAATCCTCAATTCTACATTCTAAATCCTACATCCTACATTCTAAATTCTAAATTCACCTCGGCCTTTCTCTCTGCTGAACATACGTTAAAATAATATTTATAAAATACGCCAGGGCAAGCAATATTATACTCAATGCAATAGCTATATCAAAATTCCCCTTACTCGTTTCCATTACCGTAGCTGTTGTAAGGACGCGGGTATAACCCTTGATGTTTCCACCAACCATTATCGAAGCGCCGACTTCTGAAATCACGCCGCCGAATCCTGCCATAACTGCTGCCAGCAAAGAGAGCTTTGCCTCTTTAATAAGCATCCAGACCATTTGAAGCCTGTTTGCCCCA
Organism: Pseudomonadota bacterium; assembly: GCA_026388255.1. Classification (NCBI taxonomy): domain Bacteria; kingdom Pseudomonadati; phylum Pseudomonadota; species Pseudomonadota bacterium. The sequence goes on from JAPLKC010000092.1 coordinate 3,069, forward strand.
AGGGCAAGTATCTGAAGCCTCATTTTTTTCGGAAGCTGTTGCATGGCAGCAACAGTAATGCCCATTACTATCGGGGTAGCAATAACCGACTGTGCAATAATAATCGCCAACGGGGTATAAAGGAGCCCCAGAAAACCCAGGGGGCCGCTCCTCCACAAAAAAATCGAAACAAAAAGGCCGACCACAACCGGCGGCAGTCCCATCGCAGTATTTATAAGACTCACTACAATTTTTTTCCCCGGAAATCGTGTAAGAGCAACAACAGTACCAATTGATATGCCGATAAACAGACTGATTATTGTGGCAATGCCGGAGACCTTGAGAGACAGGAAGGTAATCTCCAGCACTTCACGATCCATGGTAAAGAGCAGTAGAATTGCCTTCTTAATCCCTTCAAAAATCAAGTCCATCTTTACCTCTGTTACAAAAAAAACTTGCTTTACCCTGCAGTGGACTGCATGATAAAGCAAGTTTAACTGTAAATCAAATATTATTCTATTGCTTTTTTATCTTATGAGTCCATCCTGAAAGCATAGGCCTTTGCGCTTACTTCCCCAGATCCTCCACCTTTTTATCGGCATCAGGAAAGAATAATGCTGACCCGAATTTTTCAACGCCAAAGGTTTTTATAATGTCCTGCACCTCTTTTGATACCATAAAATCTGCAAACGCCCTGGCGCCGGCAGTATTCACCTTAGGCCATTTTGAGGAATTAACCTCGATTACATGGTATATATTGAGCAGGACAGCATCCCCTTCGGCCAGAATGTCAAGAGAAAGTTTTTTCTTTAATGCCAGGTAAGTTCCACGGTCGGCAAGGGTATATGCTGCTTTTTCTGAAGCAACGTTCAGCGTCTGACCCATACCGAGACCTGTTTGCTGATACCACTTCTCGCCCTCACCCTTAATGCCTGCCGCCTTCCAGATCTCCTTTTCCTTTGAGTTGGTTCCAGAATTATCGCCCCTTGACATGAAAAGACTTTTTGTGGAAGCTATTTTTTTGAAAACATCTATAGTGGATTTCATGCCTTTGATCTTTGCAGGGTCTGAAGACGGCCCCACAACAATAAAGTCATTATGCATGACAAGTCGCCTGTTAACTCCATATCCTTCTTTCACAAACTTCTGCTCGGCAGCAGGAGAATGCACAAGCAGCACATCGGCCTCTCCTTTCTGGCCCATTGCCATAGCCTGGCCTGAACCGACAGCAATAGTCTTCACAAAATAGCCTGTCTTCTTTTCAAAAACTGGCAAAAGCACATCCAGAAGACCTGAATCCTGCGTACTCGTAGTGGTAGCCATAATGACATTCTTCTCTATTGCCTGAACAGGTGAAAGACCGGACAATAAAAATACTGCCAATACAACTAAAGATAAACTTACCAACTTTTTCATAACTCTTGCTCCTTTATAATAATATTATTTTTTTAACCCTTGAGCATCCTTCCATTCCTTTGAATTCGGGAAGAAAAGCGGGCTGCCGTATTTATCTTTACCGAAGTCCCTGATAATAGCCTGACCTTTGTCCGTCGCTGTGAGCCATTGGACAAAAATTGCTACATCCTTATCGTTTACATTAGGAAATTTCTTCGGATTTACAGGGATCAGAGAGATGTAATTTAAAAGGACTTCATCACCTTCCACGAGCACAACAAGCTTGATTGTGTCCTTAATCGAAAGAAATGTTGCCCTGTCGATGACCGTATATGCGCTCTTCTGGTCTGTATAACGAAGTGTGGGCACGTTCCCCTCTGCGCCTTTTTCATAAACAATATACCATGCGCCCGCAGGCTTTATGCCTGCCTTCTCCCATAATGCCATCTCCGCTATATACGTTCCCGATTTATCTCCCCTGGTAATAAATGCTGCGCCTTTTGCAGAAACCTGCTTCAGGGCTTCCGTAGCCTGCTTCATTCCCCTGATGCCGGCAGGGTCGTCCTTGGGGCCTACAATAACAAAATCGTTATACATGAGGTCTATCCTCTGGGTTCCAAATCCCTCCTGTATAAATTTCTCTTCAAGAGACCTGGCATGAACCATTACCAGGTCAATATTACCCTTACGTGCCATGTCCAGAGCTGCACCTGTGCCTGCTCCAACGTGGCGTACCCTTATATCTTTCTCTTTTTCAAACTGATCTTCCAGAATACCGACAATACCTGAATCAATAGGGCCTATAGTGCTTGACAAAAGGATAAATTTACTGCCTTCGGCCCTGCTTAAGTTCGAAATAAACAACAAGCTGAAAAACAAAATTGTATAAAACCAACGATTCATAGTTTATCCTCCTCGGGCAAGCTTAAAATATGAATTCAATTAATAAGAATAATGAATTTATCTGCATTAATCAAGACAATGATGTAATCTTGACACCAATTATTACTATCAATTACCATATATAACAATTATACCATACACTTACCAATCTGAACTTAGCCGACATAATATTAATGTCAACACAGGTATTTTAAATTTGATAATATCCTTTCTTTCAGTTATAATGCATATATGGAGATCATATCCGCCAGAGACCTGTCAAAATATTTAAAAATAAACGAGAAAAAAATTTATAAGCTTGTCCAGGAATCAAAGCTGCCCCACATTAAAATTGGCGGCAAAATAGCATTCACCAAAGAGATGATTGACAAATGGATATTGGAGAGCGCTGCAAGGGAAGAAAATATCTTTATAGCAGGTAGTGATGATATCCTCCTCCGGAGGATTATTGACGTATATAACAGCAAAAACCATTCCACAATCTACTATGCACCTGTCGGGAGCATAAATGGACTGAAAGTATTAAAAAAGGGCGCTGCCACCATGTCCTGCGTCCATATTCTGGATATAGAAAAAAAGGAATACAATACTTCATATATAGACAGATACCTTTCCGGGGACGACTATACGGTAATCCAAATGTTCTTCAGGGAACAGGGTCTTTATCTCCAGAAAAATAATCCGAAGGGGATAAGCTCCATCGAAGACATCGCCGCCAAAGGGGCGGCATTCGTAAATAGAAACCAGGGCTCCGGAACAAGGCTGCTTTTCGACTTTTTGCTCCGTGAAAAGAAGATTGACCCTTCAGATATCAAGGGTTACGACAACGAAGTAGAGTCGCACCTGCAGGCAGGTTTGAATGTTATAAAGGGTAATTCAGACGTTTCTTTCGGTGTTATACATTTAGCGCATATGCTCGGTTTGAATTTTATACCACTTTTCAAGGAAAGGTTTGATATGGTTATACCGAAAGAACACTTTCATAGCGCCTATGTGAAGAGCTTTCTTGCGTTCTTTGAACAACCTGTCCTGTTAACCCATATAAAAGATTTTACCGGCTATGACGCATCCAGAATGGGCAGCATACTCCATCCCAATGTATGAAGAAATAAAGCAAAAACTCAACGACCTCTTCACTGCAAAACTTATCGGCATGGATGACAAATATTTGTGAAATCCGTACAAAAAACATTTAAAACACGGGTGGACATCCTGGTAGAAAAAGGGGCAGACGAGCTGCTCCCCGAGGAAATATACGGTCTTTTATCAAACTCCGGTATCTGGATTGAAGAAAAAGGCAATGATATTGTTATAAAATCCTATCCGAATAATATTGAAACATACCTTGAATACCTTCAAAAGCTGAAAATCAACATTAAACAAATCGACATTCACAAAGAAGAAGAGCAGGACTATGCCGGCCTGACCAAAAAATATTTTCGTCCAATAAGGATTGACGACATAACCATCCTGGCCCCCTGGAATAAACAAAAAACAAATGGGAAATCCATCGTCATCGAACCGGGTATGGCATTTGGAACAGGCCGGCATGAATCAACAAGGATCATGATGAAACTGATGAAATATGCGGTCATGGAGGACAAAAGCGTCCTTGATCTCGGGTGCGGCTCAGGGATACTTTCTCTATATGCTGTCCTTCTCGGTGCAAAAAAAGTCATTGCTATAGACAATGATCCTGACACTGTATTTTCTGCGAAAAAGAATATCATTATTAACAATACTGACAAAATATCCCTTGCCTGCGCAGATCTTCAGCATGTCTCGGGGACATACGATATTGTACTGGCAAACCTCGACATAAGGACATTTACCCGTTACTCAGAAAAAATAAAGGGATTTGTAAAAAACGGCGGGTGCATTATCATCTCCGGCATATTGGGAAAGGAAAGCAGAAAGTTGATCCCGCTTTTTAATCCGTTTTTGCTCATGCAAACAGAGAAGAAAAATGCCTGGTGCGGGTTTGTATATAAAATTAATGGTAACAGGCAACAGTTCTTTTAAGAGGAAAGCTCTTTCAGCAGTTCCATGGCCTTTTTGGCTTCAGGGATGTTCAGGCTGCCCAGGCCGCAGCTTGTCGTTAAGAGCCAGTCCTTGCTTTCAGACTTCAGACCAAGTCCCTTCATAAGCTCTGCGAACCTGTTCATAAGTTTTACAATATCCTCTATTGATACATTCAATACTTCCTCTGACGAAGGCACAAAACCAGGGGATATCCATCCGCCTCTTTTCAGAAACTTTGTCAGGTCATCCTTAAAATAAAATATCGTCTCCAAAAAGTTGTAGGCGTCATAGTTTACAATATCGACATTCGCATTAAACAGCACGGACCAGTCCGTATTTCCGCAGCAGTGAACGCCCATTTTTGCCTCAACCCCTTCCAGGGTCTCGTTCAGAAGGGAGATCGTCTCTTCCTTTGATATAGAAACATAGGCAGAACCGAAAGAAACCATATAGGGCTCGTCAAAAAAAATGATTACATCCTTTTCAGGATATATAGCCTTGATGGCACTGACCATCCATTTAGCCTTCATGTTCAAAGCCTTTTTAATGATATCAAAAAAACCGTGGTTGTATATAACAGGCTTACCTTTTTCATCCTTCAGGCCAAGCCCCATGCTGAATGGTCCTGTCAATTGCCCTTTAATTAAGCTGAACCTGCCCTGTATATCTTTGAGCCTCTCCAAAAACCTGTAAAAACCGGGGGCTACCTTGTCCGAAACCCGAAAAGCTTCAAGGTTTCCACTGTAATAATCTTCATAGAACTGCTCTATGCCCTTTGTCTCTTCCGTATTAATAAAAACTGTATCGTTATTTTCATCAATGACAATGCACGGCACTGATTCAAGAAAAGTAGTGTACATATTCTCCGCTTGAGATCTTTTGGGCAGTTGCGGCCAAAAAGGTATCTCCGGACATGCAAAAAAGATTACATCAATTGCCTCATCTATGTCTGTAAAAGGGAAGCTTCCTATTCCGGTAATCATTTTTCACCTTAGCATTATTTTTGCATTTTATTAACACAGGAAAAGCGTCATGTAAAGCGGATTACAACCTTCTTCTATAATTCAACCTGCATACCGTCATATGCAATGTCTATTATGAGTGGAGATGTTTCTGTATAAATTCTCAGATACCGCCTTGTATCCTCCAAAAATTCATCCAGTTTTTCATCATCGAAAGTAGGCTCGTTATGATAGATGCACAAATGCTTTACACCGGCTTTTACGCTCAGTTCTACAGCTATGATATTATTCGAATGACCCCAGTTTTCCTTTGCAGAAATCGCATCCAGCAAGGAATACTGAGCATCAAAAATAAGCATATCGGCATCTTTGAAGAAATTAATAAAAGCGTACTCTTCATCATAGGCATCTTCCTTATGCTCTGAATCAGTCGAGTAGACAATACTTTTACTGTCTTTTTCGAATCTGTAGCCATAGGAATCACCCGGATGGTTCTGCTTTATACCTTTCACAGTAAAGCCTGCGATCTCATAATCCTTATTCTCTTCCAGCATAGTAAATTTTATATCTGCACTCAATAATTTAAGAGGTATCGGAAAAAAAGGATATCCCTGTTGTGTTACAAACGCCTGCTCCAGCTCTTTATGAAATCCGTAAATATTAACACGGTTTCCTGGAATAAAGGCAGGAGTAAAAAAGGGGAATCCCTGTATATGATCCCAGTGGAGGTGCGATATAAAAATATTGAATACGTTAGTTTTGTTCTGTCTTCCTTGAGAGGAAGATTTTAAAACATAATTTCCGAAGTCTCTCAACCCTGTTCCGGCATCACAGAGTATATACTCTTCTCCACCATCTATTTCCATGCATGAGGTATTGCTGCCGTAGCTGCCGATTGCAGAAAAGGGAAGACTTTTGTTGATAAGCCCTTTATAAACGAACTTCTCAACCTCCTCGTCTGTACGCAGACTTATGCTGCTTGATGCTTTGATGGCACTGAATATTTTTTTTCTGATTACTTCCGATGTGTAAGAAGCAGGCAACGAACCCCGTGTCCCCCAAAAATATACCCTCACTTACCCCTCCTAAAAACGATATAGATCAAATATCCCCTTTTTTGTTGTCACTTTCAATATGAATAAGGTAAATTATCCATAATTAATAAACAAAATGCTACAAAAATATATACAATCATCCAATATCTTTATAGCATTAGTTTTTGGAGAAGCATACAGGCACAGTATGCCTCTGCTTCAATTCTCCGGAGTAAGCGCCTGCGCAACAACGTGTGGACGCGAAAAGTCAGATTTGACATTGAATCTTACGCATGTCACAGGAACGGATGTCCCGGGTGCAGGACCGGCAAAGACAAATCCGTATAGAAGGAGTAATATAGATGGCTGATGAAGATCTTTCAAAGTTGAAGATAGACAAGTCTCAGCCTGTCATGCGGCAGGGATCGCATAAGAAATTGTTTTATTGGACAGCAACGGCATTCGTTGTTTTAATGGCCCTGCTCCTCTATGTGAAGGGGATATTCACCCTGGCCATTCAGGTTGATGTTGCAACTGTATCACAAGTTTACCCATCTCAGACCTTTACCTTATTGAATGCCAGCGGTTATGTTGTGCCGCAGCGAAAAGCCGCAGTAGCATCCAAAATAACCGGCAAGATTGTATCTCTTCTTGTCGAGGAAGGGAGCAAGGTCAGGAACGGAGAAATCATTGCAAGGCTTGAAAACGATGATACTATTGCTTTGGAGAAACAGGCTGCTGCCAATCTTGAGGTTGCACGTTCAAATCTTGAACAGACTAAGGCAGAGCTCAACGATGCAGGCATCAATTTTAACCGTGAGAAGAACCTTTTGGAAAAGGAGTTCACTACAAAGGCATCCTATGATACGGCAGAAGCACGTTATAAAAAGGCTATGGCTGCAGTTGGCGGCGGAGAGGCTTCCGTGAAAGCATATACTGCAGGGCTCGAAAATGCACGGGTAATACTTGGCTATACCTTGATACGCGCCCCCTTTGACGCCATTGTGCTGACAAAGAACGCCGACATCGGCGATATTATAACCCCTTTGGGGGCTGCCGCAAATGCAAAGGCTGCTGTTGTAACAATAGCAGATATGAATTCGCTTCAGGTAGAAGCCGATGTTTCCGAGTCCAACCTTCAAAAAATCAGTGTGGACCAGCCTTGTGAAATCCAGCTTGATGCCCTTCCGGATTCGAGGTTCCGGGGGATTATTCACATGATCGTCCCTACTGCCGACAGGAGCAAGGCAACAGTAATGGTAAAGGTTCGCTTTATAGACAAGGATGCCCGTATCCTCCCGGAAATGAGCGCAAAGGTTGCCTTCCTCTCAAAACCGGTTGGGGCCGGCGATGAGAAACCAAGAACACTCATTGGAAACAAGGCTATTCTTGATCGCAGCAGCAAGAAAACGGTCTTTCTCGTTAAAGGGGATCGTGTTTTGCAGACCGTTGTAACCATCAGTGGAGCCTTCGGTGAAATGAGCGAGGTTACAAGCGGGGTGAAGGCAGGGGATAAAGTAGTGATAAATCCCCCGGAAAAACTCAGGAATGGCTCAAAGATAAAGGTTGTAGAGAGATAGATGAACGATGCTGTGCCTATTGTAGAGGTAATTAATCTCAATAAATCATATCACCGCGGGAACCAGACAATAACGGTACTGAGCGATATCACATTCGACATTCGTGAAGGAGAATTCCTCGCGCTCATGGGACCGTCAGGTTCGGGCAAGTCCACGCTTTTAAATCTCATCGCCGGAATCGACAAGGCAGACAGCGGCATAATCCGGGTAGGCGGCATAGATATTACAACATTGTCCGAGACTGAACTTGCAAAATGGCGCGGGGTTCATGTCGGGTTTGTATTCCAGTTCTACAACCTGATCCCTGTTCTCACCGCTTTTGACAATGTAGAACTGCCGTTGCTTCTGACAAATCTTCCAAAAAAAGCCCGAAGAGAACATGTCGAGATGGCGCTCAAGATAGTAAATCTTGCCGACCGCATGGACCACTATCCCGGTCAGCTTTCAGGGGGGCAGCAGCAGCGTGTAGCTATTGCGAGGGCTATAATTACCGACCCGACAATCCTTGTAGCCGATGAGCCTACCGGAGACCTGGATCGTGTATCGGCAGAAGAGATCATGGCATTAATGGAGCGCCTCAACATTGAATCAGGCAAGACAATCATAATGGTTACCCACGATCCCCGTGCAGCAGGAAAGGCGCGCTTATTAAAACATCTCGACAAGGGTGTTCTGAACAATAATCCATAATGTACATCATTAAGCTGCTCATCAAGAATGCCTTCCGTCACAAACTTCGAACCTGTCTCACTGTTTTGAGTGTTGCCATTGCAATTCTATCCTTCGGTCTTTTGCGAACGGTCATTGACGCATGGTATGCCGGGGTTCAGGCATCGTCCGCAAGCAGGCTTGTTACAAGACATGCTGTATCGATAATTCTAACTCTCCCGATTTCTTACAAAGAGAAAATCCGCCAGATAGAAGGGGTAAAGCTTGTATCATATGGAATCTGGTTTGGCGGTTTTTATATTGAAGAGAAGAATTTTTTTGCGAATTTTGCTGTTGAGCCTAAAACCTTCCTTGAACAATATCCTGAATATATATTCAAGCCCGACGAAAAAGCGGCATTTCTCCGTGACAAAAAAGCATTCGCGGCAGGGGCAAAACTCGTGAAAAAATACGGCTGGAAGATAGGGGATATAGTAACCCTTAAAGGGACTATATATCCGGGTAATTGGGAGTTTGTTCTGCGCGGTATATACAAAGGAAGGGATAAAAATACCGACGACAGCCAGTTTTTCTTTCATTTTGATTATCTGAACGAGATACTTAAAAAAACCGTGCCTGCCAGGGCAGACCGGGTAGGCCACTATGTAATTGAAGTAACAAGTCCTGATCTTGTTGCAGATGTCGCCACAAGGGTGGATAAAACCTTTTATAATTCCATTGCCGAAACGCTGACAGAAACCGAAAAGGCCTTTCAACTGGGTTTTGTCTCCATGTCTGATGCGATTATTACCGCCTTGAGACTCGTTACATTCATCGTAATTGTGATTATTCTTGCAGTAGTGGCAAATACTATTAATATGACGGCCCGTGAACGTATCGGTGAATACTCGGTATTCAAGACACTCGGGTTCGGGGGCTGGCGCATTGCAGGGTTGCTCTTTGGCGAGTCCTTTATTATAACCATGATGGGATGCACGGCGGGCATCATTCTGACATTTCCGGCTGCAAGGACATTTGCGAATACTGTAGGCTCTTACTTCCCTACGTTTAATGTCACTATGGATACAATACTTCTGGATATTACATTCTCTATACTTGTCGGCATACTCGCATCCGTTATCCCCACCTGGCGCAGCATAAAGACCCCTATTGCCGATGGTTTACGGAGGATCGGGTAAGATGTTTATCCCCTTTTCATACAGCGCAAAGAACTTGCTGACACGCAAGGTCACTACTATACTGACTGCTTCGGGCATGGCGCTTGTGGTGTTTGTCTTTACCACAATTCTGATGATGGCCCATGGTCTTGAAAAAACGCTTGTAGACACAGGTTCTTATGACAATGGTGTGGTAATACGCAAGGGTTCAGGTGCAGAGATGATGAGCTGGGTTTCGCGTTCACAGGCCTCGATAGTCGAGTCAGACCCACAGGTGGCCATTGGAATAGACGGAAAACCGCTCTTTGCAAAGGAGCTGAATGTGCTCATTTCGCTCCCCAAGAAGGGCGACAATAAACAGTCAAATGTGACGATAAGAGGGGTCGGGGATGCATCTCTGAAGCTGCGCCCTCAGGTTCAGCTTGTAGAAGGACACATGCCCAAACCGGGTTCTTCTGAGGTTGCGGCAGGTTGGAGCGTAGCAAAACGTTTTCAAGGAATCAATGTAGGCGAGAGACTCAGATTCGGTATGCGTGAATGGACAATTGTGGGCATATTTGATGCAGGGAATACAGGGTATAATTCCGAAATATGGGGCGATAACGACCAGCTTATGCAGGCATTCCGAAGGCCGGTATATTCATCTCTTGTCTTCAAGTTGCAGGATTCCTCTGAATTTGGAAAACTTAAGGAACGGATTGAAAAAGACCCCCGCATGAACCATGAAGTAAAAAGAGAAACGAAATATTATGCTGATCAGTCGGAGATAATGGCAAAGTTCCTGCGCATCCTCGGGATGTCTTTGACTGTGATGTTCTCCCTTGGGGCAGTTATCGGCGCCATGATTACAATGTATGCATCAGTGGCAAGCAGGGTTGCAGAAATAGGCACTATGCGAGCTTTAGGTTTTCAAAGGAGAAGCATCCTGGGCGCCTTTCTTTTGGAATCATTGCTTCTCAGTCTCGCAGGAGGTCTCGCAGGGCTCTTTTTTGCTTCATTTTTACAGTTCTTTACTATATCCACTATGAACTTCCAGACATTCTCCGAGCTTGCCTTTAACTTTTCCCTTAATTTTAATATTGCTTTCAAGTCCCTCGTGTTTTCTTTGATCATGGGTTTTATCGGCGGGGCGCTTCCTGCCTTAAGGGCATCGCGGATGAATATCGTGGATGCATTGAGGCAGGCTTAATATAGAATTTATGGTAGGGCATAACGGGAAGATAAAAAATAAAGCCCAACAGATAAACCTGTTGGGCTTTATTTTTTGACCTCTATAGAGTATTATTCTTCTGACTCAACCAATTCACCGGTCTCACGCTTGCTCTGATAAATAGCCCAGCCTAAAGTAGCTACACACACAACAATAACAATAACACTGATGATGCGCGCCGAGCCGAGCTCTTCCTGTGCTACCCTCGGGGCAATTAAGTTATACTTGAGCACCAAACCAAGTGTCAGCAAGCTGACCATATTCATAACCTTTATTAATGGGTTGATTGCAGGACCGGCTGTATCTTTTAATGGGTCACCGACGGTGTCGCCTGTGACAGCGGCTTTATGAGCTTCTGAACCCTTACCGCCATACACACCGTCTTCGATCATCTTCTTGGCGTTATCCCATGCACCACCTGCGTTTGCCATAAAAACTGCGAGTAACTGACCAACAAGGATCATACCGCCCAAAAATCCGCCCAGTGCATATGGGCCGAGCAGGAATCCCACCAGCAAAGGCGTCACTATGGCAAGAAGTCCCGGACCGATCAATTCTTTTTGTGCAGTCTGTGTGCAAATATTAACAACACGACCGTAATCGGGTTTCTTGGTGCCATTCCATATATCAGGATCGTGGAATTGAATACGGCATTCTTTGACAATCCAGTATGCAGCTCGGCCCACGGCACGGATCAACATCCCGCTGAAGAGGAATGGAACTGCACCGCCAAGGAGAAATCCGATGAAAACCGTCGGGTCTGCAACAGTTATCTTTCCGGCTTCAATAACATACTGCGATATAGTCATTAAGTGAATTTTTTCTTCACTGCCGACTGCTATGACGGCAATAAAGCTTGAGAACAATGAGACCGCTGCGATAACAGCAGAACCGATTGCAATACCCTTTGTTTCAGCTTTCGTAGTATTTCCTACAGCATCGAGATCGGCAAGTATCTGACGGGCACGTTTGTAACTGCCCGGTCTCTCTTTCTCCATCTCTTCTTTGTTGTATCCCATTTCACCAATACCGTTAGCATTGTCAGCCACGGGACCGAATACGTCCATAGAAATTGTATTGCCTGTCAGGGTTAACATACCGATACCGGTCATTGCAACACCATATGCAATAAAGAGAGGAGGTGTTCCGGTATATGTCAGAACTGAAAGAAAAATTGCAACAGCAATGACGACAATGGCTGCAACAGTGCTCTCATATCCCACTGCAAATCCCTGTATGATGTTTGTAGCATGTCCTGTCTGACAGGCTTTTGCTAAGCTTTTTACCGGTGAATAACTTGTGTGTGTATAATAACTGGTAACCTTGTTCAATCCAACAGCAAGAAAAATACCAATCAGGCATGTAATTGCCGGGCGCATATCCAATCCGGCGATGCCAAAATTTGCAAACCATCCAAGCAAAGAAGGATCACCCTTAGGAAAACCGGCTAATGATGTCGGATTACCGATCAAATAAGCCGCATCAAAATTTAAATAGTAATACCCGATTATAACAAACCCGATAATACTTATAATTGAACCGATCCAGAATCCACGATGAACACTTTTCAACGCCGTGTCTGATGTATCGTCAGCGCCTGCTTTAACGGTATATGTACTGATAATGGAGCCAAGCACGCCTATGCCGCGTACAAGAAGCGGGAATATAACACCCTTGTGACCAAAGGTTGCCATACCGAGGATCATTGCAGCAACAATAGTTACTTCATAGCTTTCGAAAATGTCTGCGGCCATACCGGCACAGTCACCGACGTTATCACCGACGTTGTCGGCAATAGTTGCGGCATTGCGTGGATCATCTTCGGGGATATCTTTTTCAATCTTTCCAACAAGATCAGCGCCGACATCCGCAGCCTTTGTATAAATACCACCGCCGACTCTCATGAACAAAGCAAGGAGTGTGCCGCCGAATCCGAATCCCAGGAGGGCTTCATATGCCTGTTCACCGTACATTATAAAAATCATGGTTCCACCAAGGAGACCCAGTCCATCTGTGAGCATACCTGTTATGGTTCCTGTTCTGTATCCAAGCTGAAGGGCTTCTCCATAACTGTGTTTTGCCGCTGCTGCAACACGGAGGTTGCCTTCTGTTGCCAGGCGCATACCGACAAAACCAACCAATCCACTGAACAGTGCACCGATAAAGAATGCACCGGCACGGCCCCAACGAAAGAGATCTACCGTACCCATGTAAGTTAAAAATAACAAAATAGTAATAATAATGATCAATGGTCCGATCTTTTTAAACTGTGCCGAGAGATATGCATTTGCTCCTTCACGTACTGCGGCAGCAATATCCTGCATTTGCTTTGTACCCTGGTCTGCTCTCCTGACTTGTTTAACAAGCATGGCAGCATACAACAAGCCGGCGATTGCAATAAAAAGTACAGCAATAAGTCCATAAACTTCGATAGGTTTGAAACGGGGATCGCTGAAAAGCGAAAATAGTTTGAAGGCTGGTTCATGAGATGCAGGCGCTTCGGCCTGTGTGAAACAGGTGCCAGGTAAAAAAACATACGCTCCTGCAAAGAATATCATCATAGCGATGAGATAATTTCGCCGGCATGTCTCCGAAAAATGCTTAAATATTTTCTGTAAAGCCCTCATTTTAAATGACCTCCCTCATAAATTATGGATATTTTTTTGTCAATGACTTTACTATATCAAATAAACTCTGACAATGTATTTATTTAGTGCCCATACATCATGATAATAATTTTCTCATTTACTTCTGAATTATAATTCAATCTTTATTCTTAACAAGAATTTATCTATCATTTGTGAAATATAACTCAATCATTTTTACATGTCAAACAAATATTTAACATTTTCTTATCTATTATAATAAAATATGATAAGAGAAACATAATGCATGAAACTTAAAGCTTTTTATTGAAAACCAGTTCATGTTTTTTCAGAAATACGGTTGTATCAGGTGGATGATATAACTATATTGCAAAGACATAATAAAAATGGATACTTAACCTTTAATTGGAAAGTACTAAAACCAACAATTCTTCAACCATCTTACCCAATATTAATATTGTACACAATTAATATAGTATATTTATACAGATAGAAGTTCTCTGGCTCACAATTGCCAGGTTTCCGGTCAAATGAACTTCCCCACAGCAGAGCTGCGAAGAATCAGCGGAATGAGTATCATGATTATTCCCCCTCACCCTACCCTCTCCCACGAGGGGCGAGGGAATATGGTTCCCCCGAGGCAGAGCTGCGAGGAATCTATTGATTGAAAATAAAGTTCGTTACCAGACACCCCCCCCCGACAGCCACAGATTCACAATTTTGTCAATATGTATATTCGGACACCAAGGTTGCCGATATTCATGAGTACAGCGCTGGCTTCCATGATAGTAGCGATGAATAAGGTCCTTGACTGTCCATTGGCTGCCCGAAACAGGTATTGATTCATTATTTCAGAATCTTTCCTTCACATATTCTGATAAAATAAGGTCATGCAAACTGATTTCTTACCCATATCGCAAGAGGATTTAAAAAAGAAGGGATGGAATGCACTTGATGTAATTATCGTTACCGGCGATGCCTACGTTGATCACCCCTCTTATGGGGCTGCCATAATAGGGAGAACGCTGGAAGGGGAAGGGTTTAAGGTAGGCATCATCCCACAGCCTGACTGGAGGCGCATTGATGATTTTAAAAAGCTGGGGAAACCACGCCTTTTTTTCGGCATAACTGCCGGCAATATGGATTCCATGGTAGCCAATTACACAGCCGGTAAAAGAACGAGAAAAAAAGACGATTATTCTCCCGGAGGCAAACCGGGCCTGCGTCCTGACAGGACTACCATTGTCTATACAAACAGGATAAGGGAGGCCTTCAGCGATGTACCAGTCGTAATAGGAGGTATAGAGGCAAGCTTGAGAAGGTTTGCCCATTATGACTGGTGGGATGATTCTGTAAGAAGGTCAATCCTGTTGGATTCAAGGGCGGATATCCTGGTTTATGGTATGGGAGAAATGCAGGTTGTTGAAATTGCACAACGGTTGCTTCAGAACAAAGACCTTGCAGGGATACGAGGAACAGCTATAGTCGGCAAAAGCCCGGGAGGCGGGGAGCAAGGGGCAGCGATCAATGACAAAAGGCAAATTAATAATGCCATAATTTTGCCGGAAGGCAGCATAGAAATACCATCTTATGAAGAAGTAAGGAAAGATAAAACCAGGTTCAATGAGGCATTCAAGATAATTTATACAAACCAGGATCCTTTCAAAGGAAAAGTGCTGGCACAGAAGCATGATACACGTTACGTAATACAATATCCCCCGTCCTTGCCCTTCTCTGCCGGGCAGCTCGACAAAATTTACGAGCTTCCCTATATGCGGAGTTGGCATCCTGTCTATATCAAAAGTGGCGGTGTCCCGGGGTTTGAAACCGTGAAATTTTCCATTATCTCCCACAGAGGATGCTGTGGGGAATGCTCCTTCTGCTCGTTATACATGCATCAGGGAAGGATAATACAGTCAAGAAGCAAAGGATCAATCCTGAATGAAGCAAGATTAATATCTGAAAGACCTGAATTTAAGGGTACAATTACCGATATAGGAGGGCCCACAGCCAATCTTTATCATGCATATTGTACACTGTGGAAGCATACAGGCGCTTGTCAGTACAAACACTGCCTTATACCTGAAAAATGCAAGAACCTGAAGCCGGGGTACAGGGAGGGCATGGAATTATACAGCAGGATTCTTGCGCTGAGAAAGGTAAAGCATGCTTTCATTGAAAGCGGTATAAGATATGATCTGCTCATTGACAAAGATTCATTGGAATATCTTACATACCTCTGTAAACATCATATAAGCGGGCAAATGAAGGTTGCTCCCGAACATTCGGCAGACCATGTCCTGAAGATTATGAATAAACCGACCTTCGATGTTTATGAGAAATTCGTCACTAAATACAATGAGATAAATAAAAAGCTGAATAAAAAGCAGTATCTCGTCAATTATCTTATCAGCTCTCATCCTGGCTCAACACTCGAAGATACACTGTCGCTCGCCCTTTATCTTATGAAAAGGAACATCCATCCTGAACAGATACAGGATTTCACTCCCCTGCCACTTACATTGTCAGGCACAATGTTTTATACCGAAATGCACCCTTTTACCTATGAGCATGTATATGTTCCAAAAACTTTCCGGGAGAGAACGATGCATCGGGCACTGATACAATACGGAAACCGTAAAAACAGGGAGATAATCAGGGAAGCTCTTAAAATCATGCATAAAGAATATCTCCTCAAACAGTTTGTTGAGAATGAGAAGCCCTGAGCCCATAATACTAATTTTATAAAACAAGATTGAAACAGGCAGGATGGGGAACAGCGATGAAACTACAAGGGAATATGTTTCAAGTAAGGATTATTTACATAAACAATCTCGTTGCAGATATGCATGGATTTGATGTAAAATAAACGAATAAATTATAATGCAATAATTTGTAAATTCACACGGGTAAACCCGTGTTTTATTAATATGAAAACAGGCTTTGTGTAATTAACGTAAGTGCTATTCATGGGAATATGCAAAATGACCGCAAGCAAGAAAGGAAGCTTCAGGTAGCTTTGCTGCCATAGTGGGCAAAAACTCCTTGTACATAGAGAAAGGGCCATGCAGGAAAAACATCCTCCACCATACGAAGATTTGACGCATCTTGTAGAACAAATGCGCAGACGTATAGCTGAACTTGAAAAATCGGAAACAGAACTCAAAAAAGTTGATGCAGAACTGCGGGAAACCGATAAGAAGTATAGAAATATCTATGAAAATGCTACAGAAGGTATATTTCAGACAACCTCAGGAGGACTTTTCATAACGGCAAATCCTTCTCTTGCCCATATCCACGGCTATGACTCACCTGATGATCTTGTAAATTCCGTTACCAATATCAACAGCCAATTGTATGTCCACCCTGAAGATCGTTTTGAATGGATGGCACTGATTGATAAATATGGTTCGGTTCAAAATTATGAAGTGGAAATGTACAGTAAAGATAAAAGCTTACACTGGATTTCAATGAACATAAAAGCAGTCAGAGATAATGCCGGCAATCTTCTGCATTACGAAGGCACAATGCAGGATATTACACAGAGAAAAAAAGCGGAAAAGGCCCTCATCGAAAGTGAGGAACGTTACAGGACTGCCATCGAACATTCAAATGATGGCATTACAATTATACAGGAAAACAAACATCTGTACGTAAACAGAAAATTTGTTGAAATGTTTGAATACGATAAACCCGAAGAAATTATCGGTATGTCTGTAACCTTTGTTGTTCATCCGGATGACCATGAACTGGTCATCGACATCAACAAGAGAAGACAGAGAGGGGAATCCGTGCCCTCAAGATACGAATTCAAGGGCATTACAAAGACCGGAAAAATAATTTATGTCGAGATTTCAGGAACCAGCACCACCTACGGCGCTCAGCCGGTCTACCTTATTTATTTGAGAGACATTACTGCACGCAAAAAAAACGAAGATGCATTGCGCACAGAGAGAAACAGGCTACTGTCTCTATCTGACAATGCGCCATTTGGCATAGCCATGATAGACAAAAAAGGTGTGTACAGGTATGTAAACCCTAAGTTTAAAGAGCTGTTCGGCTATGAGCTAAAGGATATTGCAAATGGGAAAGAATGGTTTAAGAGAGTTTTTCCGGATCTTCAATATAGAAAACAGGCCCTCCGAACATGGATTAATGATATTAAAAGCTCTAAACAGAGAGAAAAAATATCGAGGACTTTCGATGCCACATGTCAGGACCGGACGAAAAAAACAATTAATTTTTTCCTTGTACAGCTTATAACCGGAGATTATCTTGTCACGTTTGACGATATTACAGAGAGGATACAAGCGCACGAAGCCCTCATTAAATCTCATAAAGAATTAGAAAGCCTTAACAGGGCAAAAACAAAGGCTGTTCATCATATTTCTCATGAGCTTAAAACTCCGCTTGCAGTAATCCAGGGAACTATACGAATTTTAAAAAGAAAAGCGCAATTTATTTCTACTGACTACCGTGTTATAGAAACCCTTGAAAGAAATTTAGAACGCCTCTTCGCCATTTCAAACGAAACCGACGAGATATTCCGCGCGTCACAGGAGATAGAGGCATCTGTTTTACTTGATGACCTTGATCGCATTCTGCAACGTATGAAAGACATATCGGAAATACCGCCTGATGTACAGATTCACTGGAATGTTTTAAAAGAATGGACAGATCAATTTCTACCGACCATAATAGAAGACTTCCAATCTATCGACCTTTTATCGTTTGTCCGGTTAATACTGGAAAAAATAAAACAAGCAGCAAACCACAGACATATACATTACAGCCTTGAAGGGGTAAATAATCTCTTTATCACAATAAATCCGGTTGTTTTAAAAGAAATATGCGAAGGCATCATTAAGAATGCAATTGAAAACACTCCTGAAATGGGTGTGATTCGAATTGACCTTGAGCAGAAAGATGACCGCATATGGATTCATGTTACAGATTCAGGCATCGGCATTACCGATGAGAATCAAAAATATATTCTCGATGGCCTCTTTCATACAAAAGAAACTGACTTGTATACATCTAAAAAACCCTACGATTTCGGTGCTGGTGGAAAGGGTTTTGAACTTCTCCGCATTAAGACATACGCGCGGCGTTTTGGTTTTGATATAACCTTTAAAAGCAAAAGATGCGAACATATCCCGACCGATCTCGATGTATGCCCTGGCAGCATATCCCTTTGTCGTAAATGTAAAACCACGGAAGAGTGCAATTTTTCGGGAGGAACAACATTTTCCGTTTCATTTCCGATTAAACCTGCAGAACATTTTGTTCATTGATGTATAAAACCGTGGACAATCAGTTCATAACGACAGAAATAATTGACATTGCACTTCCAAATAATTACGGTGTAGCAAAGACAGACGGGCTCGTTGTTTTTGTACCCGAAGCCGTTATCGGCGATAGGGTAAAGGTAAGAATTCTCAGGAAAGAAAAGAAGGTTGCCTATGGAGAAATTCTTGAAATAGTTGCACCCTCCCCTTTCAGGGTTATGCCCCGATGCCCGCACTTTGGTCCCTGCGGCGGCTGTACTTTTCAAAGCCTCGCCTATGAAAAACAGCTTGATCTTAAAGAAAATTATCTGTTACAGACGCTCAAAAGGATCGGCGGGTTGGACATGAAAAATATCAGGATTTTTCCTATTTTTCCATCACCCGATACATATTTCTACAGAAATAAACTTGAACTTGCCTTCGGGGAAAGAGAAGGCATTATTACCATGGGGTTGCGGGAAAGGGTCTCGCCCTTTAAAAACTATAAAGGGAACGTTGTCCCAATCGAAAGGTGCTTAATCACAAATCCGGTTACAGAAAAAATTATCCCGTTTTTTACAGCTTTTGCCCAAAAGCATGGCCTTGCAGCCTACAACACCTTTACCGGCAAAGGGTCTCTCAGACACCTTATCCTCAGGGAATCCAAAACCAGCGGCGAATTGATGGCTGTCCTTGAAACAACAGAAGGCATTATGCCGGACTTATTCCCTCTATGGCAGTCTTTGGTCACCCTTTTTCCGGAGGCAAAAAGCTTTTACAGGATAATAAACAACAGACCCGGAGACGATTTTCACACTGGAAAATTAAACCATATTGCCGGAAAAACTTATATCGAAGAGACACTTAACGGCTTCAAATTCAGAGTTTTCCCGGAATCCTTTTTTCAGCCTAATACAAGAGCCGCTGAAATTCTATATAGAAAGATAATTGAGCTTACCGGTCTTAAAACAGACGAAAAGCTCCTGGGCCTGTATTGCGGTGCAGGCCCGATTGAAATCTCACTCTCAGGATACACGAAAGAGGTAATCGGCATTGATTCATTACATACAAACATTATAAATGCTAAGGAGAATTGCAGACTTAATAACGTGAAAAACTGTCTCTTCTATGCAGGAAAGGTTGAGGCAATTTTGGGTAAAATCAACCTTGATAAAATTGATCTGCTCATTGTGGACCCTCCCAGGGGAGGTATCAGCAAGGAAGGACTGAAACATATCTTTCGGATAGATCCAAAAAAAATAGGATATGTATCCTGCAATCCGTCCACACTGGCACGGGATTTAAAAGATATCTTAATGCACGGTTACAGTATAACCGACATAGCGCCTTTCGACTTTTTTCCTCATACTCCCCATATTGAGACGTTTGTTGCAATGCACCGTTCATGAGTTTCTTTACTTTTTCAGCGATTCTGATAAAATTCACAGTACAGTTGAGCATATTGCAAAAAGCTCATATATTAATTTTTAAGGCAAAATATGAATAAGGAAGAAGCAAAAATAAGGATTGAAGAGCTAAGAAAAGAGATCGACTATCATAATCACAGATACTATGTGCTTGATGACCCTGTGATTTCCGATGCAGAGTATGACAGACTGATGCGGGGGCTATCAGAACTTGAAGATGCATACCCTGAGTTTTTAAATCTCAACTCCCCTACTCAGAGAATCGGTGCAAAACCCCTTGAATCATTCTCCACAGTGACCCATAGAACACCTATGCTGAGTCTTGCAAATGCCATGACTGCAGAAGAGGTCGTGGATTTTGATAAACGGGTCAAAAAACTCCTTAATGTGACAGATATGGATTATGTAATGGAGGTAAAAATAGACGGATTGGCCGTTGAACTGGTATATGAAAAGGGTGAATTCGTCCTTGGTTCGACAAGGGGGGATGGCTTCTCAGGGGAAGATATAACACAGAACTTGAGGACAATAAAGGCAATACCCATGAAGATGATCGAAAATCCTGATGTTCCCATCCCGTCGCTCCTTGAAGTAAGGGGTGAAATATACATGGGAAAGAAGGAGTTCGAAGAACTGAACAAAAGAAGAGAACTTTCCGGCGAGCCCCTTTTTGCAAACCCGAGGAATGCGGCAAGTGGCTCTGTACGACAGCTTGACCCAAAGGTTATAGCAGGCCGCAGGCTTAATATATTCTGTTATGCCATGGGTGAAATGAGAGGAGCAAGTGTACAAACACACTTTCAGTTCCTTGAATACTTGAAAAAATGGGGATTCAGGGTAAATCCTTATGCAAAGCTATGCGAAAATCTGGACGAAGTTTTGAAATATTACGAAGATATTCACAGTGCAAGAGATAGAATTGACTATGAGATTGACGGCACGGTCATTAAAGCAAACAGGTTCGCCTATCAGGATGCTCTCGGCACTGTATCAAGGTCGCCAAGGTGGGCTATTGCCTACAAGTTTGAAGCACACGAAGAAACTACAAAAATTAAACGAATTGATGTGCAGGTTGGAAGGACCGGGGCGCTTACACCGGTTGCAATACTCGAACCGGTAACAGTCAGCGGGGTGGAAGTCTCAAGGGCAACCCTCCATAACGAAGACGAGATCAAAAGAAAAGATATTATGATCGGCGATATTGTCATAGTCTCCAGAGCAGGCGATGTAATACCGGAAGTTATAAGGGTTATAAAAGAGAAAAGAACAGGCAACGAAAATACCTTTGAAATGCCGGATGCATGCCCGGTATGCGGCGAGCAGGTAATACGGCCTCCAGGTGAGGCAATCCGGCGCTGTATTAACATCAACTGCCCGGCTCAAATAAAGGGCAGCATCGAACACTTTGCTTCAAAAAGGGCGATGGATATTGACGGCCTTGGAGAAAAACTTGTAGAACAACTGGTAGATAAAAATATTATCAAGGATGTATCGGATTTGTACTATTTAAGCAAAGAAACCTTGTCAGGCCTCGATAGAATGGCTGATAAATCCGCTGAAAACATTATAAATGCAATTAATGCATCGAAAAAACGTCCATTCGCACGGTTTATATACGCCCTCGGCATAAGACATGTGGGGGAACATATCTCTGTGCTCATTGCAAAACAATATAAAGACATCGATGAATTAACGGCAGTAAAGGAAGAGGAATTGATAAATATCCCCGAAATCGGGCCCGAGGTATCAAGCAGCATCACAGCCTTCTTCCGAGACGACAAAAACAAAAAAACCATAGAAAGAATCCTTACGGCAGGCGTTGAGATTGAATATAAAAAAGAAGATACCAAACCTCTTAAAGGGTTGACCTTTGTGTTCACAGGAACCATGAAAGCGATGGGCAGGGACGAGGCACGAAAAAAAGTGGAAACCCTCGGCGCTCAGACCTCTTCATCAATAAGCAAAAAAGTGGATTATCTTGTTGCAGGGACAGAAGCGGGATCGAAACTTGACAAGGCAAGGGAATTGGGCATTAAGGTTTTAAGTGAAGAAGAGTTCCTGGATATGACAGGGGAAAGGTGATGAAACTGGAGTTTCCCCAATTCTTCGAAATGCATGCTTCACGGTTTCTTGCCAGGGTTCACGCTTCGCGATTTTTGCCTGAAGCTATGTCTTCCTTCCTTACTCCACAAACGGTTTGTTTGCTGCCGTATTCAGTATTGCAGGTGGCAACGCTCATCGTGTATCAATATTTCATTGACATACAAATCCGTTCTAATTAAATTTGATGAACTCGTAAAAAGTCGTATTTCTGTCGTTTTGTCATTCCCGTGAATACCCTGAAGGGCACAAGCGTGGGAATCCAGCGATTTCAATGTGTTCTGGACTCCAGTTTTCACGGGAGTGACGGTTTTTTGACTTTTTACGAGTGCATCAAATTTCCTTCATCAAAAAACAATGCCTTCAAGGACAAAGATACTCAATGAAGGTGCCACCTGTGCAATCTAATACCAGATTATTTTTCCTCGATTATTTAAAAGTCCTGCTGATAGGGCTTGTTATTATGTTTCACGGCAGCACGATTTGCAATTGAAATTGCCTGATGTGCAAGATCAATGGACTGCCCGAGTGTATTGAGTATCTGGGTCGGATTATGAAAACCCATACTGTTCTCGGCTGCTACAATATCCCAAAACCATTGTGCCTTGCGCACAAATTCCCTTGCCTTGTCAAGCTCTACCTGGTTAGCCTCTGCATCTGCCCCGGCCTTGCCGATGGCCTCGTGTGCCTTTGCAACCAAAGTTCCTGCTATACGCTGCAACTGCCATACATTGTTCTGGGTCGTTTTCACCCTCTCAAGCAGCCATACTTCGCTTTCAATATGGCAAGTCATACAGGAAGATTTGATGTGTTTCATCGGACTTGTTACCCGGTGGGAGGTGTATTTTTGACCGTTTTCACGCATGAAAGGCATATGGCAATCAGCACATGAGACGCCTGCCTTGCCATGAGTCCCGTTGCTCCATGTTTCAAAATCCGGATGCTGAGCTTTGAGCATCTTTGCCAGCGAATCAGGGTGGAGCCAGTCCTCGGTAAATCCACCCGGTTTTTCCGAATAATAGGCATACATCTGTTCAGGGAGAAGTCCCTTATCCCAGGGAAATATTACACGGGAAGTTTTCGGTTCAAAATAATACTCAACGTGACATTGCCCGCAGACATAGCTCCGCATTTGCTCCCTTGGCGCTTTTTTAACGTCTATGCCCCTCCTTTGCATTGCTTCAATGAAGGCAGGATTGATAATGCGCAGGTTCATCGTTGCCGGGTCGTGGCAATTTGCGCATACAATAGGATGTTTAATTCTGGGAAAAAGCTGTGCAAGGGGCGTTTTGGCATATGTCCAGCCCATATCTTTGTATATGTCGATGAGGTTTGCGGATTTGCAGGTCATACAGGCGCCGGGACTGTTAGGGTTAATCCGTTTGGTTTCTTTAAGGTCCTGAACTGCATAGGGATGCCCGCGGTCTTCAGCATAGTCTTTGCTGAACGCCATTCCTTTGAAGTTTGTAAGGATCTCCGGTTCTTTTATGGAATGCTGGATTTTCCGGCTGTCACCGTAGCCTGTCGGCGAGGGCGCCATTTCAAGATTTTTCTGATAACTCTTGTATTCTAAGGGATATGATTTCCCCCATATGGCCGGGTCATATTCACCTGCAGGAATCTTTGCAAGCTTCACTGATGATCCTGGTTTGAGAACCACGACACGCAGGGCTATAAAAACAAAAAACAGGGCTGCTATTACAAGCAACGATGAAAATAACTTTGTTTTTCTACTCAATTTTTACCCCTCCTCCCTGAAGGTTTTTTCCGTGAACTAAGTTGCGGTGACATTTTGAACAGCTCTGGGCGCTTCCGACCATCATTGTGTTTTCTATAGTTGAAAAGTGGCAGCGCAGGCAATTGTCGTTCACAATATCCCTGCCCAGGGATGACAGCGTAATGTAAGCCGGATAGCTTCTTAAGGTCTCATGAACAAGATCGTTTATACCGGCACGGGTTTTGTAAGTTACCTTTTCTACAATATTGCCGGCGGGCATGTGGCATTCGATGCAGGCAAACTGTTTGTGTCTGGATATTTGCCATTGTGCATGTACACGTTCCATACTGTGACAGAGGGAGCAGAATCCGGAACTTCCTGCATATTGGTAGCCTGTTGCTGCCGCCAATGCAATCATTATACCAGCCAGCAAACTTAGCCATGCCGATTTTAAGGTTTTGGGCTTGTAAAAAAGTTTCCTGTTATTTACTCTTAATAAATCAGATCGTGGTTTCATAAATTCTTACAGTTTCGGACAATTATAAAACAGGAAAATGTCTGGGGTCAATAAAAAGCCGTAACCGGGGAAACTCCGGAATGTATTTATGGTTGACACTAATGTATATTGCTGCTATATTTCTTTTCAATAAAAAGATATTTTCTATGAGAATAAAAATAAGTTTTTTTGATGATCTTGTCCCTTTTGTAATCCTTCAAAGATTCTTTGAAGGATATTCCCTTAACAATTAAAAGGATTATGCCATCATATCCGAATCATTAAGAAAGGAACATATTTGATATAACAGATGACTATGTATATTAACGCAGCATACCATTATTTACCCGATAAAATAATTCCAAACTCATACTATACACACTTAATCGATTTAACTGACGAGTGGATCTATAAACGATCAGGCATCCGGAGAAGAACAAAAGCAGGCATTGACGAGAATACGAACACAATGTCAATAGATGCTGTGAAATCCGGGATCGACAGACTCCCATATGATCTCAAAGAAGTAGATCTTATTGTCGGCGCTACATACACACCGTATGATACTGTTGCAACCAACGCCCATGCCGTACAAAGCCATTTTGCTATTTCCCGGGCTAAGGCCCTCTCTATTTCTTCAGCATGCTCATCTTTTCTTAATGCTGTGGAGGTAGTAGAAGGTTATTTTGCTGTTAACAAATCACGGAGGGCTCTTGTGGTTGCCTCAGAACACAATACCGCCTACAGCGACGATACGGACAAACAATCCGGTTATTTATGGGGAGACGGTGCAGGTGCCATACTTATTTCTAAAGAGAGGATATCTGAAGAAGACATCGAAATCCTTGACTTGAATACAACAGGTCTTGCCGATGTCGGAAAAGGTTTGGATGGGGTATATTTGAGGCCCAATGATGGTGGTCTGCAAATGCCTTATGGCAAGGACATCTTTGTCCACGCTTGCAAACACATGGTTTTCGAAGTTGAAAACATCTTAAAAAAGAACAACTTTACAATGAAAGATATAGAACACTTCATACCACACCAGGCCAATTCAAGAATAATCGGCAAAGTTGCAGAAATCCTTGGTTTAAAAAACGGAAAATTGGTCATGAATATCGAAGACAACGGCAATACAGGCAGCGCAAGTACGGTTATTGCCCTGTCGCAGAATTGGAACAAATTTAAAAAAGGCGAATTGATTGTCATTACCGTTTTCGGCGGCGGCTACTCAAGTGGCGCAATGCTTTTGAAAAAGTGATGCATTGCAACTCTGTTCCTTTTGATATCATTCATACTTTACATTTTCTTCCAGCACCCGCATCGGGATAACAATCAACTTCTTTGTTTTATCAACCCTGAATCATCGAAGGTCCGCAGTTCCTCTATGGCGCCAAGAAGCTCGCCTATCGTACCCGTCCTGAACGCTTTGTCTCGAAGCGGTTTCATCCCTGAGAGTCCCCTCGTGTACCAGATGAAGAATTTGTGGAAGCAACTCATACTTTTCTTTTCACCGTAATACTGAACCAGCAGATTCATATGGCGTTTCATTATTTCAATACGCTCATTTACATCAGGTCTTTCGCAAAACGTGCCATTTTGAAAGAATTGGATTACTTCTCTGAATATCCAGGGGTTCCCGAGGGCGCCACGAGCTATGGCCACCCCGTTGCAGCCGGTCTCATTAAACATCTTCCTGATGAAGGACAACGATACGCCGTCGCCGCTGGCAATCACAGGTATCTTTAAGGCTTCTTTTACCTCTTTAATGACCAGGTAATCGACAGTTCCACTATAACCCTGGGTTCTTGTCCTTCCGTGAATAAAAAGTGCGCTGACACCTGCATCCTCGGCATAGAGGGCCACTTCCCGTGCGTTTATTGAATCAGAGTCCCACCCTGCCCTGATCTTCACTGTTACCGGAACTTTCGAACGGCAAACCAGCAGCTTAAGTATATCCCTCAGTTTGCGCGGCTCTCTAAGGAGCGCCGCCCCCTTGCCGTTCCGTGTAATTTTTGCTGTAGGACAGGCCGCATTAAAGTCAAGAAGATCGAACCCATGTCCATCAAGGATATCAATGGCCTTTAAGATGTGTTCTTCGTTGTTTCCCAGCAACTGCACTCCGAGAGGCCGGTCATCGGGTGCGGAGGAAAGCATGCGAAGGGTCCTTTTATCATTGTGTGACAAAGCCCTTGCATCAATCATCTCCGTAAATGCCATTGGTGCGCCAAAGGTACGGGTAAGTATGCGGAATGGAAGATCGCTTACTCCGGCCATAGGGGCAAGCACACAGGGGACAGGGAGTATGATGTTACCGATTTCGAGCATATCTTATTCTATCTCTCATTGACATGGCTGTCAAATACTGTTGCTTTCCCGTGACGGCGCAACTCGTATTACGTAAAGACAGCCGTGCATAATGGGTTTGCAGTCCGGCGGCTGAACGCAAAAATGCCCCCGGCATGACTCGAACATGCGGCACACGGATTAGGAATAAGTTTTATTGTATTTCTATTGTATTTTCACATAATCTCACTTGACATAATTAGCGTTATAATTATAATATATTACATGGCATTTACAACATTTCAAAACAAACACAATTTCACTCAATTTCACAGTAATTACTTTTCAAGGGTAGCATGGGGGGTAGCACGGTATACACAACGGACAGGCAGAAGTCTTAAAAAATGAGCCAAAAGGAGGTATGTTTTGAAAAAGCCTAAGAAGGAATACTCAGAAAATACCAAGAGGCAGGAAACACAATATCCAGGAGTATATCAACGGCGATCCGAAAAAACTCATGGCGTGATGGACACATGCTTTGACATATCATACAAAAGAGAAGGTAAAAAGAAATGGGAAAAAGTCGGCTGGGCGAGCGATGGCTATGATGCAAAATCAGCTAATATGATTAGAGCAGACCGGATACGAAAGATACAGCATGGCGAGGAACTACCGCATGAAAAATTAAAAGCACCTTTCTTTAAAGAAGTGGCAAAGAAATATCTCAAATGGTGCGAGGATAATAAATGTCGTGGTGGCTATGATGAGCGGATCCGCTATGAAAAGCACCTTGAACCGAGGTATGCAGAAAAAAAGCTCGATGAAATATCGCCTTTTGACTTGGAAAAGATGAAGGCGCAGCTATTGAAGTCAGGCCTTGCGCCGTCTACAGTAAAGCATGTCCTTATTCTTTTTCGCATGATATGGAATAAAGCTATACAATGGAAATTATATAAAGGTGAATGTCCTGTTAAACAAGTCAAGCTACCTACCGTCCAAAATGAACGAGAGAGATTTTTATCATACGATGAAGCACAAATATTGCTTGATAAATTAAAAGAATCCTCAGATACAGTACATGATATGGCATTGCTTAGTCTTCATTGTGGCTTGCGCTTTGGTGAAATTGCCGCATTGAGAGGCTTTGATATTGACTTGGAAAATGGAGTTATTACCATATCCAATCCAAAGAATAAGACCTCACGAAAGGCATATATAACAGAAATGGTAAAAACTATGCTTCAAAAGCGGATACCAAAAAATAAAGAAGATTTCATATTCATTCCACAAGGCGAGAAAAAGCAGATAATGCGTGTAAGCAACACATTTCATAGAGTAGTAGACGAAATTGGCTTTAACAAGGGCATTAAAGACCGCCGTCAATGGATTACATTTCACAGTTTAAGACATACTCATGCCTCATGGCTTGCACTGTCAGGTGAATCATTACTTGTTATTCGGGAGGCGTTAGGACATAAAGACTTTACCATGACAAAGAGATATGCACATTTAGGCGCAGATACAAGAAAACAGGCAGCCTCACGCCTTGAGCAGGCTTTTAACAAAGGCAAAGAAAACAATGTCATACAGTTAAACGAGAAATAAAAATATTTGTAACACATTATCGGTTGCATATTTTCAAACATTTGCTATACTATAAATCATGGGAAAAGCTGATAAGCTTCTGAAACGGTTAATCTCTGAACCAAAAGATTTTACTTACGATGAGTTGAAACGATTGTTATCAGCGTATGGATATGAGGAGGCCCAAACAGGTAAGACGTCAGGCTCAAGGGTTGCATTTATAAATCATGATTCCAGGCATATTATCAGGCTGCATAAACCACATCCTCATCCTGAGCTTAAACAGTATCAGATTGATGATGTTCTTGAAGAATTAAAAAGACAGGGGATATTAGAATGAAAGACATTATGATGCACAAAGGGTTTATCGGAACAGTCCATTATAACGCTGATGACGAGATATTTCATGGCAAGATTGAAGGTATCAACGATCTCATAACCTTTGAAGGCAACAGCGTAAAAGAATTGAAAGAGGCTTTCGTTGAGGCCGTTGAAGATTATGTCATTCTATGTAAGGAGACAGGAAAGGAACCTTTAAAATCCTGCAAGGGCAGCTTTAATATCCGTATACCGCCGGAATTGCATATTAATGCGCTTATTAAAGCAACTACAGAAGGAATATCGCTGAATCATTTTATCAAAAAAGCAATCGAGCGAGAAATGGCAGATAGGGGCCAACACAAACACCCTGCACATTAAAGAGTATTCCAGCGCAGGGCAGAATGGAAGCAGCATTTAATCAGGGCAAGGAAACCAATGTCATACAATTAAACGAGCAATAACAGCATACACAGGGGATAGAGCCGCTCTCGAAAAGGGTAATCCTGAACCCCTTCCCCTGTGCAATTCATTCAGGACACACCACGACAGGAGGTGGCAGCGTGGATAAAGAAAAGAGATGGGAACCAACAGAAGAGACTGCAAGAGAATATACCCAAGCAAGAGAAAAATTGTTAAACGACATTACTGATCACTCACCACCGACGCCGAAAGAATACGAACAGTTTTACAGCATTTACCGCAGAATAACTGACTGGGCCGTTCCAAGATGCAGGAGATGTTTTAAGCTTTTAAAGGAAAACACGCCGGACGTTCCAGATATTGAAAGCATAATTGATCTTGATAGGTGTGAAAAAAGCCGATCGAAAAAAAACTGTTATGTTCTTTTAGAAATGGGCTTTAAGGCACGATGCGGAGAGATTGAATATGGACAAGACAATTTTTATCAGGTTACAGATAACAAGCGTGAATCTATTGATTCATTACCGAGGATCCCCGCAGGGTTATGCAGGGACCAAGCAAATAGCAAAATGAAAGCAGGTATTTTACACTTTTTTCTTGTTGAAAAACTATATCCACGAAATGACAATTTGTATTGTGATGCCTGTAAAAATGTTGCTCGTGTTGAAAAATATAATAAAGAACACCCCGAAAAACGTAAAGAAGCCCGCAATAAATATATCAATACATTAGACGAATTACCTAAAGATTCACCACATAATAAAAAATAGATACAAGTCCCTATTTCCTTTATACCTTCCAAAAAAACCGTTAACCCCGATTACTCTTACAGCGGCCAACTATATATCTATACTTCCTGTATGATTAAATCGAATCACAGGAGGTATCAAGAATGAATTCTCAAAAACAAGTATGTATGTCACCACAACAGGTTAGTGACGCTTACGGTCTCCCAAAGGGCACCCTTGCCAACATGAGATGGGCCAGAAAAGGGCCGAGATTCTACAAGCAAAACCGCAAGATTCTTTACAAGGTTGCAGACTTGGAAGCATGGCTCTACCAGAACCCCGTTATGACTATTGATGCGCACCTTGACAGGTAAAAGGCCATGTCGAAAACATACGATGCACTTCAGACATGGTTTGAGGTTCACGAGGTAAAGACTGTCTTTATCAAGCTAAAAGGTTTTACAGGTAGCAATACCGACTATCAAGCAGCGAAGATACCTATTGATAAAGAATGGCAGCTCTCGCAGGGACTCACCGAGGATGCAATAAGAGCATGGCTCGCAAAAGGTGGATGGATAGGCCTTGTTATACCTGAAGGTTATATTGTTGTTGATATTGACGATATATCCATTTTTAAGCATGTACAGGCAAGGCTACAGGCTCAGCATATCAAGCACATTGCCATTAAAACACCAAATGGTGGACAGCTATTTTTTAAGGACACAGGCAAGGTAAAGACTCAACAGGCTAAAACTATCACGGCAGCCGGTATTGTTTGCGACTACCGGCTCGCAGGCAAAGGACAAATTGTAATGCCTACCGATAACACCGATGGCCGTTTCATACTGCATATGGATGATACGCTTGACGACATGCCTTCATTCTTTATACCTGTTATGAAGTATATTCCAGAGAAGCACGAGGCTCTATTATTACCTGTGCCGATATTAGAGCATATCTCAGGCCGAGATGATACCATATTTAGACACGCTTGCAGGCTTAGAGAGTGGGATGCACGCTATTCTTTGAAGTTATCCGAGGATGGCTTGCGAGAGGTTATGCACCAGGTAAACGACTTTCTTTGCGAACCGCCTTTAGATGAGCGTATTGTTGACGAAAAGGTAAAGCAGGCTCTCGCATATCCTACAGCTTCAAAGCCAAAAACAGAAAAAGAAAAACAGGCTACACAGGCAGAGCTTCTTATTGCGATAGGTGAGCAGCTTACGCTATTCCATGATGATACAGGCGAGGCTTATGCAGAACTCAATGGCCATAATGTAAAGATACGAAGCAGCGCCTTTAAGCAATGGCTTTCACGTCAGTTATGGCTACAGGAAAAGAAAGCGCCAAACAGCGACTCTATGAACCAGGCTCTCAATGTTCTCGAAGCAAAAGCATACTTTGAAGGTGAGCAGAGGCTATTGCATAACA